>NZ_JBXWZQ010000081.1:0-3414 GCF_059432795.1 Nitrococcus sp.
CACCGTACCGCGACGACAAAACCTTCGTCATCGCCGCCGTCAACGTCGTCTTGCCATGGTCAACGTGACCAATCGTCCCAACATTTACGTGCGGCTTGGTACGCTGAAACTTCTCCTTGGACACGGCATAATCTCCGGTTAGTCCGCGCTGTATCCGCCAACGGCCAGCGACTCAAAAGTTTGACCAGCATTGCCTCAGAAATGGAGCCCATGACCGGACTTGAACCGGTGACCTCTTCCTTACCAAGGAAGTGCTCTACCGCCTGAGCTACATGGGCCTCGTCTCTGTCACTCTTCTCGTGCGGGCATTCGCAAAATGGAGCGGGAGATGGGAATCGAACCCACGTCATCAGCTTGGAAGTCTGAGGTTCTACCGTTGAACTACACCCGCGGGACGTGGCCGCATCCTCGTGCGGCGCTGAAAATCGCTACCCCGCATGCCGGTCGAGCCTAACGGTTCTCATCCTACCCTACCGGAACCACCGCCAAACCTTTCATCTCGCCCCGATGGCTTCCAATGCTCTTACAATCTGGTGGAGGGGGTAGGATTCGAACCTACGAAGGCTGAGCCAGCAGATTTACAGTCTGCCCCCGTTGACCGCTTGGGTACCCCTCCAAATAACGAATTCAGCACCTTGCGCAGACGCGGGCCTCGCTGTCAAGCACATGCGCCACCCCGCCGCGCCAAAGCGGGAGCAAAGTATAATACTTGCGGCGACGGGCGGAAAGCCCCAATGGCCCAAACCCACGGGCTGTTTCAGACCGTGCATTGCACCGAGCCCGCCTCACCGGGCCTTGGTTCAGGGCGTGACATCGTTGGGTGGCAGGCTATCAAGAAGCTCGTGGATATAGCTAGAGGGTACCGCATAGGTGATCCCGCTCGGCTTTTGAATCGCTGCGGCGAGCGCCGCTTCCTTGGTGGCCTTGACGAAGACCTTGTTAATGATCCCGATCACCGCACCGCTCTGTGGGTCATACAGCGGACTGCCACTGTTGCCGGGGTAAGCGGTTGCATCCAGCTGGTAAACACGAAAAGGTGATCGGAGGCTTTTGATCATGCGAGCATCGAGCTGGCGCGAATTATCCACTGGTATTGCTATCGGTGTGATCGCTGAAATAATTCCCCGGTGGGTAACGGGGTGCAGCCCGAGGATGGCACCGATCGGGAAGCCGGTGAACGCATAGCGTTCGCCTTCACGCACATTATCGGTCACGGAAAGCGTCAAAGCCGGGAGAGGTGCACCTTCGATTTCCAGTACCGCCAAATCATGCGCGTCATCGCGCGCGACACGCCGTGCCCTGCGCGAGTCCAGGCGATCGCCGCGGCGCTGAAACACCGCGAGGTATTCGCGGCGGCGCGAATTCACGCTTTGGGGAAGCACATGGGCGTTGGTGATAACATGCCTGCCGTTGCCGACGACGAACCCGGTCCCTCGAAATTGCGCCGGTGGCCGTCGCGTCGATTCGTAGGTACCCACCCCGACAATCGCGCCCTTTATGCGTTCGATGGTATCGGCAAGACCGGCACGAGCCTCCAGACACCCGCCCAGCAGGGCAAGAGCACCCACGACGCAGACAGCAAGTCGCGCGGCGGCCGTCATGGGTCCACGCCTCGGATAGCCAATTCCGACGGATTGGATTCGGTCCGCAGCGCCAATTGGCATAAAAAAGGGAATTCGGATATAGACTCATTCCTCACACCCCGGCCGGCGAAGAGGAAAACCGTTTGATCGAACATAGATCACCCAAGTTGGCGCTGCTGCTCGTTAGCTGTCTGCTTCTGATTATCTATGGGACGCTTTATCCGCTTGCCAATTGGCGGTTGCCGGATAGTGATGCCCTGGAGCTGTTACTGGCGCCGCACGGTGGTTACTCCCTTCCTGACCTTGTCACCAATTATGTCATCTATATACCCGCGGGCGGGCTCGGGATGAGCGTCCTGCCGGTGCGCAGTCCAATCGCACGCATTGTCCTTGTCGTCGCTTTACTCAGTGGGCTGAGCCTGCTGCTGGAAATGATGCAAACAATGTTGCCCTCCCGGGTCTCCTCGGTCACTGACACAATGTTGAACGCGGCTGGCGCAGTAACCGGTGCGCTCATCGCCCCTGTCCTGGTGAGGCTATTGGCGATCACCGGCCAGTTTCAGCGAATCCGCCAAGCATGCCTCCGTGACGACGCCGCGGCACGGGCGGCGATCGCAGCGCTGCTCCTGTGGCTGGTCGCGCAATGGATGCCATTCGTACCATACATCGATCCTTACGCCATGTGGGGCGCGTTTGAACCCCTGCGCAAGGCCCTGCATGGGGCCGATATCAGCCTCCAGCGAATCATCGAGCATTGCCTGGAGCTGACGGCCCTTGGAATTCTACTCAATTCGGCGCTGCGTAACCCCTATACGTCCACGGCCTGGCTGGCCGGCTTGCTGGGGCTCGGTCTGGCCGGCAACGCTCTGATCATTACGCAGCAAATCTACCCGGAACGGCTATTCGGGATCGCAAGCGCGCTTTTCCTGAGCGTGTTTCTGCAGGGACCGAGGAACCGATCGCGCGCCGTAACCGGGCTCGTTTTGCTCGCCTCCGCTGTGCTCGTCGGTAAAGTTTGGCCGCCGTTCAGCGCTGGCGGGTCAGCGTTTAACTGGGTTCCCCTGAAAGGCCAACTGCTTCACCCACTGATCGGTATCCGCGATTTGCTTGACGGTGCCTGGCCCTATTGCGCTTTAGCTGCATTATGCTCTCTTACGATGAGGCTCGGCTGGTACACGCTCGTATTGGGGGGAGTGCTCGTTTTGGGCTATGCAGGTACGCTTGAGTGGGCCCAGCAGTGGCAGCCCAATCGCTATCCGGATGTCACCGATGTTCTGCTTGCCGGTGTGGGTTGGGCAATCGGCCATGCCGCAGCGAGCAGCATCCGTCGGGCGCTGCCGCAAAGACAGCCAGGTGGAGCGCAGCGAGCACGCGAACAAGTGAAACGAGACGAGAAGAACGCCGTTTCCCCATACAACGTGAATGAAACGAGTTGATCTGAGCGACAACGGCCGCAATACACCGGCGGCTCCGGCATCACCGCAACTCGCCGCTAGCCGCGGCTTGGCGGTGTCACTGCTTGGCAGGGAAGACGACTTCGCTCAATTGCGGGCCGAATGGAACCGTCTGGCCACCGCGCATCCGGTTTCCAGTGCTTTTCTCAGCTACGAATGGGCCGACGCGGCTTGGCAGTGGCGGCGTAGTGATGCGGAGTTGGCGTTGCTAGCCGTACGCCGTGAGAGCTCCGAACTGGTGGGCCTCGCCCCGCTGGTGCGGACCACCGGGCGCGAGGCCGGCATTTACTCTCGCCGTTTGGAACTGCTGAGTGTGCCGGACAACCAATTTGCGGACATCCTTTTCGCTCCCGACTACCTCACCGACGTTGCGCAGG
>NZ_JBXWZQ010000082.1:0-18061 GCF_059432795.1 Nitrococcus sp.
CAGCATGACTTGACAGTCCCGAGTGCTGTCAATGCGCGCGCAATGCCGGTTGTCCACAGTTTCGCGCAGTGATTGTCCAGCGCTCGCTCTGGCTAGCGGCTGGTACCGCTTGCGCTGGGCAAACTTCGCGCTACCGTCGCGGCACCCAGGCGGCCACGAGCCAGCACAACGACGCCCAGGCCGCACCGGCTGCCCAGCCGGCGAGCACGTCGGTGGGCCAATGGACGCCAAGGTAGACGCGGCTTGTACCGACCACCACGGTAACGCGCACCGCGACACGTAGCAGGTAGAGCTTGAGATGCCACTGCGGCTGGATCCGGGCGAGCAGCGCCGCAAGCGTCAGAGAGGTAACGGCCGCCATCATGGAGTGGCAGCTGGGGAAGCTCGCCGTGTAGACGATGATTTCGGTGGGCACGTGATCCGGTCGGGGCCGTTCAAAGCCGATCTTCAGTACCTGGCTCAACAGCAGGCCACCCGGCACGGTGACCGCAGTGAACAAGGCCGTACGAAAATGCCGGGAGAGGAGCAGATATCCCACCACCCCCAGGATAAGCAGCAACACGACAGTGACGCTGCCGAGCGCGGTGACATCGCGCACCGTCTCCTCCAGCCACCGGGGGCCAAGCGGCTCTGAGATGTCGTCCGGTTCGCGAAAAGCGCGCAGGATCAACTCGTCGATACGGCGGGTCTCGCCCTCGACGACCTCTTCGGCCAACTTTATAAACATCCAGGCTCCCCCAGAGAACACCGCGACGCACAAGAGCACACCCAACTCCTGGCGCCCCACCCATCCAAGGCGCGAGAAAACAACGCGGGCATGCCGCTCGATCGTGCTCATTAGCCTTCTCCCTGTTGCCGCGGATGCGGTTGAGCTGCGAGACGAGCGGTTCATGGCCGCCTCGTCACTTGACTCGCCGCCAGTGCAACATGCGAACACACTGTGGCAATATCGCCCGGCCGGCGGTTAGCAGATCCCCCGACCCCTTTTCACGATGTCTTCGGCCAAGCCGGCTCAGTACACCGGAGATCGCCTGGGCCGGCCTACCCAAGCATGAGACCGATTATTGGCTCAGAATAAGCCTGAGTCCTAATAGCCCGTGCGGCGGAGGAGTCATGGCAACGCAAGCCACCTCGGAACCCACGCGCGAGAGAGTCCTTGCCCTCGACGAGGCAACAATCCGCGTGATCGTCGACAACGAGACCGACACGCTATCGAGCGTCGACGAAGGCGTACCGCAAGTCCCGGAAGTCATGCAGCTCGCCGCCCGACTGCCCGTCTGCCGAACGCATCTGGGCCACGCCGGCAAGACCGTGTTCGATCAATTGTGCTGCGCCTGCCACGGTCTTTCCGTATTGGTCACCGGGCGGCACGGCGACGAGGCACGCACGCTGCTCTTCGACGTCGGGCCGTATCCGCGGGTCTGGCTCGACAACGCCCGGCGCCTCGGTGTCGATCTCGCGACGATCGAGTGCGTCTTTCTCTCGCACTGGCACTTTGATCACAGCGGCGCGTTACCCGAGGTGATTGCCGCAATCAGCCGGGCTCGGGAGGCGGCTGGCCTAAATGACCCGGTCATCGCAGACCTGCATCCCGATCGCCCCGATCAGCGCGGCATACTCCTGCCGAACGGGGAGATGCTGTTGCTGCCCGAAGAGCCGCGCTTCGATGAAATCGTCCGCGGCGGCGGACGACTGGCCACGCACGCCGATGCGCATACGCTATGCGGGGGCTTTTTCTTCGGCAGCGGCGCCATCGAGCGCGTCACGGCCTACGAGACCGGGCTTGTCGGACATCATTCCTTTCGCGGCGAGGCAGGAACGGCCGATCCGCTGATCATGGACGAGCGGTTCGTGGCCATTCACGTTAAAGGCCGGGGCATCACGGTGCTCTCCGCGTGTTCGCATGCGGGGATCGTGAACGCCTGCCTGAGCGCGCAGCAACGCTTCCGGGATGCGCCGATCGACTTGGTGCTGGGTGGCTTTCATCTCGCCGGCAAGGCGATGGAACAGCGCATCGAACCGACGCTGCGCGATCTTGGCCAACGGATTCGCCCGCGCCTCATCGCCCCCGGCCATTGCACCGGCTGGCGGGCCAAGGCACGTCTTGCCGAATCCTTCGCACCGGGGCGCTACGCTCCGAGCGCGGTCGGAACGGCATACCGCCTCGTCTCGCAAGCAGACTGACCGCCCTCGCACGGGCATCCGATATTGTTGCGAACGCTCCAGAGCACAATGGCAGCGATGCAGCGCACGCGCCGCACCCTGACAGGAGGCTGAAAAATACCACCCCGCGCCGAGAGCCTCTTCGCTCGGTAACGCTCCCCGTGAGCGAAAATTTGCCTCAGCGATCTCCAGACGTAAGATTTAGGGGAAGAACATTGCGGTTTGTGATCATTGTCGCGGATTAATGCAAGCGCAACGACGGCGTCAGTGCCAAAGCGCCCACCTTAGCGCGAGCACGCGCCTCCCCCGGGAAGAGGCCGGTTTATGGAACAGCGAATCACTCTCGTCACGCTCGGTGTTGAGGAACTGGACAGGAGCACCGCCTTCTTCGAGCGACTGGGATGGCGGCGCTCCGTGAAACGAGCGCAGGGCGTGACGCTTTTCCAATGCGGGTGCATCGGGCTCGCGCTTTTCCCTTTGGAAGAATTGGCCCTGAACGCCGGTATCTCGCCTGCGCGATGGGGCTTTGCGGGCATCGCGCTCGCCTTCAACACCCGCTCGAAAGACGAGGTCGATGCGGTTCTCAAGGAGGCGAAAGCCGCCGGCGCGGAGATAGTCAAACCCGGCACGGATGCCTTTTGGGGCGGGTATTCGGGTTATTTCCGCGACCTGGACGGTTATCTTTGGGAAGTCGCATGGAATCCCGGATTCCCCTTGAGTGAAAACGGCGCCGTATCGCTTCCGGACTGATTCGTGAGCGGTAAGCCAACAGCGTGCCATTCGCCGAGCGTGCAGATTCCGCACGATGGCGATCAGCACATCTCGGCACGTCTTGCCGAAATCCGTGCGCGCATCGCGTAGCGCAACCGATCCCGTTACAAGGGCGGCGGCTGGTGCGAGAGCACCACTTCGCTGCGTGCCCGGGATGCACGGCCGCGTTGGGATGAGGTAGGAAAGCGCTTGCCGCTTCCGGCGCGGACGCATCATGCAGGACATCGAGGCCGCATGAGCCGCCTTGCTGAGCTTTCGCGTTTCGCGCTTGGCGTGGATGATGCGTCGTCGAGTAACCGAGCGGATTTTTTCCCGAAACAGCAGGGGCAATTATGGATGAGACGGCGATATGGTCACTGCCGTTGAGCATCGCCGTTTTCGTCGGCGCAGCGCTGCTCACGACCATGCTCGGTATCCGATTGTCGCGTGCAGGCGACGAGCTCGCGGACCGTACGGGGCTCGGTGAGGCGGTATTCGGCTCGATCTTCTTCGGCGGCATGATCTCACTGTCCGGGATTGTCATGACCGCAACGGCCGCCAGCAACGACCAGGCCTCGCTCGCCTACAGCAACGCCGTTGGCGGCGTTGCGGCGCAGATCTTTGCGCTGGGCATTGCCGATGTCGCCTATCGGCGGGCGAACCTCGAGCATGCCGCGGCTTCACTGCCCAACGCGGTGTTTGCGGTCGTGCTCTGCTGGCTTCTGTGCATCGCCCTGCTGGCGAGTCTCGCCCCGCCCATCACCTTATTACAGATCAACATCGCGTCGCCTATGCTTGTCGCCGTCTACATCTTTGGTCTGCGGCAGGTTCAGGCAACCCGCAACGACCCCCAATGGCATGCCAAAAAGACCGCGCAAACCGTGGAAGACCGGCCGGGGCGGCGTTCCAATCGCAGCCTCGCGGGACTGTGGGCGGATTTTGCGCTTTCCGGTCTCGCGGTATCCGCGGGTGGCTGGGCCATCGCCCGAGCGGCGATATCGCTCGTGGAGCACCTGGGCCTGGATGCAAGCTTCGTCGGCGCCATACTCATGGGAACCGTCAATGCGATCCCCGAAACGGTCACCGCGATTGCCGCGGTGCGCACCGGGGCGCTCACACTCGCCGTAGGCGGGGTTCTGGGCGGCAACGCTTTCGACGTACTGAACCTTGCGGTGGGCGACCTCGCCTATCGCGGGGGCTCGCTCTATCATGCCGCGCAGCGCGACGATCTGTTCGTGACCCTTACCGGCCTGCTCATGACCTTGATCGTACTCGGGGGCTTGTTGCGCCGGGAAAGACGCGGACCGCTGGGCATCGGATTCGAGGGGATCGCACTGGCAGCGGTTTACGCCCTGATGGTGATAATCACGATCCTGTGAGACGCTTGGCACTACCTTCGCAACTGTCGCCGGATGGCTACGCCGCCGCCCGGCGCTGTAGGCCGGCGAAGCCTTCGGCCTGCAGCACCCCGGCGGCCAGCATGTTTACTGCAGTTTACGCAGACGCTCGCGGACCTTGGGGTCCTCCTGCGCCGCTTGGGTGATCTGGTTGTATTCCTGCACCGTCAGGCCGGTCGCGGTTACCGCCCCCGCCATCTCCTGGCGAGCCGCTGTCTTTAGCTTCATCGCCTCGTCCTCGCCTTGGGCGCCGTTCAACCGCTGGCGATAGTCCTGGCTGATGTCCATGATCTTCTCCTGCGCCTGACTATACTTCTCCAGCTTTTGCTGGGAGACGTCGCCCGTGTCCGCCGCGTATGTCAACGGCGCCGCGGCCAGCAAACCGATCGAAAGTGCCAGGGCAACCTGCTTGACATTGCTCATAGTGCATACTCCCAAGTAATAATTTGGCTGAGAAAAAGCGGCTGATCCGCCTTTCATTGGCGGATATGCATACACCATGCCAGGAATTGAGCGCCAGCCGGCTGCGCCCGCGTGGCGCCGGCCAATCCTCCCGCCACGGTCACGAACCAGCCGCTCATGATGCTCGCGAACGATCGCGCGCCCGGCTCCGGCCTCCACGAAAGATGGCAAGTGATACCGGCAAGCCTTCATCGTCGTGTTGCCGGTTGAAGACGCCTGGGGCCGTTGCAGCCCTCGATTGCCGAGATCCATCGCGACGCGACCGAGCTTCCCCCGGCCGGCATGGCGTCCCTCGCGCTCATGAGACCACCCTGCTGCCAGACAACGCTAAGAGGTATTTCGGTGAGCTTGCCTTGGAGGCACGCTGATGGACGTTATCAGTATCGCGTCCACCACTTGGCCGCGATCGACCGCGAACTCGCCCGAGAGACTGACATGGAATGGTAGATATTTCGAGGGGTTGCCGAGTCAGCTCGCTATGCACGCTTCCAAAGGCTTAGGCGATCGTCCCAGTTGCTCGCGGTAACTGAGCGCAACGGAGGCACGACCCGCCCGTGCATCTCGAGCCATACGCAAAAAATAATTGCGAACAATAATCACTAACGTTACAACTCGCGTTTCTCGCCTGTCACCAGCTTACTCGAAGATCACTCGTATGCCATCGGTTGCCAGCCCCGGTGTTGACACGTTGTACCTCGACCACAACCGCTGGTTATGGCGATTGCTGTACCGTCGATCCGGATGCGTCCATACTGCCGCTGACTTGACCCAAGACGTGTTCCTGCGTCTTCTGGGCAAGGCCTCCTTACCGCTTATGCGGGAACCAAGAGCCTATCTGGCGCGTATCGCCCATGGCCTGTTGGTGGATCACACCCGCCGCCAGGCCCTGGAGCGGGCGTGGCTCGACGCGTTGGCGACCCTCCCCGAGGCCGAGTCACCCTCCCCGGAGGAACATCTGCTTATCATCGATGCGCTGGCGCGGATCGATGCGCTTCTGGCCGGCCTCAAACCACGCGTCCGCCAAGTGTTCCTGCTCTCCCGCCTGGAGGGCAAAAGCTATCCCCAGATCGCCGAACAGCTCGCCGTTTCCTTGAGTGCCGTCGAAAAGGATATGGCCCAGGCTTTGCGCCATTGCTACCACGTATTGATGGGTTGACGGCGATGAGCAAGGTCGTTGGATGAGCTCAGGCGCGGATCACCAGGACATCCCCGAGTCTGTCCTCGACCAGGCATTTCACTGGGCCGTGGTGTTGAACTCGGGAACCGCCACCACCACCGACCACCAGACCCTGGAGACCTGGCTCGATAAAGACCCCCGGCACCGAATCGCCTGGCAACGAGTTCAATTGATAGAACAGGAATTCCTCGCCGCCCGGCCAGCCGCCAAATCCGGATCTCACGCTCTCGAACGCGTCGTGCGACAACGCCGGCACAAACGCCGCGTCGCTGCGGGTCTGGGAGGCCTGCTCTCGGCGTTGATCCTGGTCGGGCTGCTTTTGGGCCTGGCCCCAATGCGCTATCAATGGCAGGCGCAGCAGGCAACCGCCATCGGTGAGCAACGCCACATCGTTTTACCCGGCGGTGCCGAGGTTTATCTCAACAGCCGTACGGCGGTGGATGTCAACAGCTCCGCGCAAGGCCCGCTGATTCGACTCTACCAAGGCGAAATCCTCGTCGACTCCTCAGCGGCCCCCATCGAGGACAAACCCCGCGTGCTATCGGCGGATGCCAGACTCACCCCGATCGGCACGCGCTTTGTGGTGCGGATACGGAACGGCGGCACGGAACTCGCGGTGACTGACGGTCTGGTTCTCCTCGACTCGATTGGTGAAGTTGGCACGGTCCGAGTGAAAGCCGACGAGCGCTGGCAGGTTGCGAACGGCCGGGCGAGCCGCCTGCCACCGTCCGGGCTTCGTCCCGGCGCTTGGTCTGAGGGCATTGTCGAGGCCGACGACGCCCGCCTGGGCGATGTGCTGGACGCCCTCGGCAAACAGCGCTACAGCTGGCTGAACTATGATGCCGCGGCGGCCAATCTGCGAGTGACCGGTATCTTTCGCCTTGACGACACCGACAACGCGTTGCACGCGTTGGCACGCTCGTTACCGATACGTATCGAACGGACGACCGACTGGTGGGTGAGCGTCAAGGCACGAGAGTAAGTCTTACCCCTCATTGCGAACTCGCCCCGCTTTGCCAGCCAATCCCTCTTCCAGGAACCACGAATCGAATACGTTCCGCATAAGGAGTCGCCTCCTCGGCCGTGGCCGTCCGCGCGATGCCGGGAATGGAGGTGCCCCCTCCACCAGAGAGCAGCCGATGCTTTGAACAGCGCAGGGAGGCGCCTGTGACGAGGCTCTGCTGAGTGAGGCCCCACAACGCCGCGTGGGCGGCAGTTTCCCGGGCGTTGCATTGAGCGGGATTATTTTTTACGGGATTGAGCACGCTCGTTCGGCATAGAGGGAAAGCACCTTATTATCGAAACGAACGAGCACGCCCAACCATCGGGTCCCCAGATACCGTCGCGCCTGCACTGTCTTATCGCTGACCCTGCTCGCAGGCCTCGCCGCCTCGCCCGCCGTGGCTCAAGATGGCAGCAGGTCAAAATCCCAGGCCGGCCTGCAGGCCCGCCAATACACTTTGCCGGCCGGCCGCCTCACCACCGCATTGAATGCGCTGGCCCGCCAAGCGGGCCTGACATTATCCGTCGACCCGGCACTGATGTCCGGCAAGACGGCGCCGGCGGTCTCCGGACTGCTCACCGCTCAGCAGGCGCTTGATCGCCTGCTGGCGGGGAGCGGCCTCACCGGCCATATCGATGGCTCCACCATTTTGATCAATGCGTCAGTGGACGCCCGTTCCGGCGTGTTGACGCTCGGGCTGGTGCAGGTGAGCGCGGCACGCCAGGGGGAGACCGCATACGGACCGGTCGACGGTTATCTTGCCAAACGCAGCGCGACCGGCATGAAAACCGATACGCCGATCATTGAGACCCCTCAGTCCATTTCCGTGGTAACCGCCGACCGTAATCAAGGCCATTGGCGCAACGAGGCTGCAGGATGCTCTGGCCTACACCCCCGGTGTCAACACCTCGCCTTGGGGTGATCAGTCCGTCTACGACTGGTCGTATGTCCGTGGTTTCGATGCCTATTCGCCCGGTTTCTATATGGATGGACTGCAGCTTCGCAACAGCGGAACGTGGGGCGTTTGGCAGACTGAGAATTATGGACTGGAGCGGATCGAGTTCCTCCGCGGCCCCTCTTCGGTAATGTACGGACAAGGCGCGCCCGGAGGGATCATCAATGTCGTCAACAAGCGACCCACGGTGGAACCGCTGCATGAGGTTCGCGCGCAGCTCGGCAACTTCAACCGCCAACAACTGGCGGCCGATTTCTCCGGTCCGCTCGATAAAGACGGGAAGTGGCTCTATCGTGCGACCGCTTTGGGCCAGGACGCCGAATGGCCCACCGGCGATTTGCCGAACGATCGTCTCTTCATCGCGCCGTCGCTGACCTGGCAACCAGGCGACGACACTTCACTGACGCTGCAAGCGCAATTTCTCCGCCTCCGCAACGGCGCGGTCTGGAACACATACCCAGCGGCCGGCACGCTGCTATCCAACCCCAACGGCCGGATTCCGGTTTCAACCTTTCTGGGCGAACCGGATTTCAACCGATACAACCAAGATCAGTGGATGGTCGGCTACCTGTTGGAACATTACTTCAACGGTACGTGGAGCGTGCGCCAGAATGCGCGCTACGGTCGCTTCACCGTGGATTACAGAACCTTTTTCGAAGGTGACTTCGTCACCGTCGACCCCGGTGATCCAACCGATCCGGCGAATTTCCGGTTGGTGCCGCGAACGCCTTTCACAAGCGATGAAAAAGCGGACTCGGTCACCGTGGACAATCAGCTGCAAGCCAAACTGCAATTCGGCCGCTGGGAGCATCAGCTGCTGCTCGGCCTGGATTACCAGCGCACGCGTGTCGATGTGACCGCCCGCTTTGGTGGCAGTGCGCCTGCCATCGATGCTTACGCGCCGACCTATGGTGGAACGGTTACCGTGGCCCCACCGTTTATGGATGGGATCACCACGCTCGAGCAGGCCGGGTTATACGTACAGGATCAAATCAAGTTCGCCGATCGCTGGGTCCTCGCACTCGGGGGACGTTACGACTACGCCACCATTGACACGCAAGATCGCCTGTCCGATAGCGACTCACGCCAATACGACACCTACTTGTCCAAGCGCGCGGGGTTGGTCTATCTGGCCCCCAATGGTTGGGCGCCGTACATCAGTTACACGGAATCGTTTTTTCCAACGACGACCCGAGATCCGGCCACCGGCAAACCCTTCGACCCCGAGACCGGCCGCCAGTACGAGGCCGGTCTTCGCTACCAACCCCGGGGCGGAATGGGACGTTACAGCGTGGCGGTGTTCGACCTGCGCCGGCAAAACTACGTCAGCTTCAATCAGTCGTTCATACCGCAGGCAAACGCTGAGGTGGCGGTGCGTGGCGTCGAACTCGAAGCCATCGTGCAGCCCGTCACCAATTGGAACGTGACCGCGGCTTACAGCTGGACGCCGAAAGCCGATATCACGTCGAGCGCCGATCCGAGCGAAATCGGTAACCGTGCGGTGACCTACGCCAAACATATCTTTTCGTTCTGGTCGGATTATCGGTTCGGCGCCGGGCTGAAGCTGGGCGCAGGGGCACGGTATTGGGGTACGACGCGTGGCTTCAATGATGCGGCGCCGGCAAAAATCCCGGCCTATGTGCTTTTCGACGCCCTCGTAAGCTACGATTTCGGCAACGGCCTCGAACTGGCGGTCAACGGACGCAATCTCGCCGACAAGACTTACGTGGCCACGTGCAACGGTAGCGGCGAGATCTGCTCGTACGGCGCACGGCGGAAGGTAATCGCAACGCTGACTCAGCGATGGTAAGGGGTGGGCTTTCGATGCGCTCCACATTCGTCATGGCTCACCGCGGCATCGGTTTGTTTATTGCGCTGTTTTTGTTCATTGCCGGTACGACGGGGGCAGTGATCTCATGGGATCACGAACTCGACGAATGGCTGAACCCGCATCTCAACGATGCCCGCGCGGCCGGACCGCCGCGTGATCCGCTAATCCTGGCTAACGAAATCGAGCTCCGCCACCCCCGGGTGCAGGTGACCGCCCTGCCGTTGGCCGCTGAGCTGGGGCATTCCTACACATTCTGGGTGGAACCGCGCGTCGATCCGGCCACGAGCGAGCTCTATGAGCCGGGTTTCAATCAGGTGTTCGTTGACCCGGCTTCGGGTGAAGAGCTTGGCAAACGGCAATGGGGCGCCGTCTGGCCCCTCAACAGAGAAAATTTCGTCTCCTTTCTCTACAAGCTGCATTACAGCCTCCATCTGCCCGAAATGTGGGGCACGGATCAGTGGGGCATGTGGTTGTTGGGCGGCGTGGCGATGATCTGGATGCTGGACTGCTTGGTGGGCCTTTACCTGACCTTGCCCGTGCAAAGGTCGACCGGCGTGAAGACCCAACGACCCCGTGTACTGGAGGCGGCGACTGAGCCGGTAACGGGTGGCCGCACCGTAGCGAGCTCAACCACCCGCGCAGGCAAAACCTTTTGGCAACGCTGGAAACGCGCCTGGAGGATTCGCACGGGCGGCGGTGTGCACAAACTCAACTTCGATCTGCATCGGGCGCTCAGCCTATGGACGTGGGTGCTGCTGTTTGGAATCGCTTTTACGGCCTTCTCGCTGAACCTCTACCGTGAGGTCTTCTTTCCCATGATGAGCCTGGTCTCGGATGTCACACCAACGCCTTTCGACGATCGTGCGCCCACTGCAAAGGAAAAGCCCATCGAACCGCGCGTGGGTTTCGCCGAGGTCATCGCTAGAGCAAGCGCCGACGCCAAGGATCGCCGCTGGGAAGAACCTCCCGGAGCTGCCTACTATGCTCGGGAATACGGCATCTACCGTGTGGTGTTCTACCGGCCGCAAGACGGTGAAGGCGCCGGGGGCGTCGGGCACCGCGAGCTCTACCTGGACGGCCGGGACGGACGCATCCTGGGGGACCGTCAACCCTGGCAGGGCACGCTGGCGGACATCTTCGTGCAAGCTCAGTTTCCGCTGCATTCGGGGCGTATCCTCGGTCTGCCAGGGCGCATTCTGATTTCGTGTATGGGCCTGGTCGTGGCCATGCTTTCGATTACCGGAGTCTACTTGTGGTGGAAAAAGCGCAATGCACGGCGGAAATCCAAAGCCCGAAAGCGTAAATTTGCCTCCGGACAGGCGCTAACGGCGAGATAAGCGGAGAATCACGATATATAACTTTACCCGCCCGCCTTCACAACATATTCCTAGCGCGGCACACCCTGCGTTCGCTGCAGTCTCGCGCGATGCATCACCTCTGACTGCTAGCGATGTCCAGCGGTAGGACGAACGCTCGCTCGTTCACGACCCGCTGCTGTGTTGTCGGCGGCGGGCCGGCCGGAATGATGCTTGGTTTGCTGCTCGCGCGCGCCGGTGTGCCGGTGGTGGTGCTGGAAAAGCACGCCGATTTCCTGCGCGATTTCCGCGGCGATACGGTGCATCCTTCCACCTTGGAAGTGCTCGATGAAATCGGTTTGCTCGAAACGTTCAACCGGCTGCCGCAACGCCGCGTTGATCAGCTGAGCCTGCTTATTGGCGGGCGCGTACAGCCGGTCATTGATTTTCGGGGACTCGAGCCGTTCCCCTATTTGTCGTTGGTGCCGCAGTGGGATTTCCTCGATCTGCTCGCCGAGCACGGCCAGCGTCATCCGACGTTCGACCTGCGCATGCGCCACGAGGCCACCGGGCTCATCGAGGAGGAAGGGCGCGTAACGGGCGTGCGCGCGCGCTCGCCGCAGGGAGAAACCGTGATTCGCGCCGATCTGGTGATCGGCTGCGACGGCCGCAGCTCGACAATGCGCGCCGCGGCTGCGCTGCGCGTGGTGGAGTTCGGTGCGCCGATGGACGTGCTGTGGTTTCGTCTGCCGCGCAAGGCCAGCGATCCGGAGGATACCTTCGGGATTATCGGGGCCGGACAGATGATGGTGCTACTCAACCGCACGACCTACTGGCAGGCCGCTTATCTGGTGCCCAAGGGCGAGGCGGATGCCCTGCGTGCCCGACCGCTCGCGGAATTGCGCGCCGCCATCGCGGGGCTGGTACCATTTATCGACCGGCCCACCGACGCCCCGGCCGCGTGGGACGAGGTCAAGACGCTGGAGGTGCGGGTGGACCGCCTCGAGCGCTGGTACCGCCCCGGCCTCCTGCTGATCGGCGATGCCGCGCACGCGATGTCGCCCATCGGCGGGGTCGGCATCAACCTGGCCATCCAGGATGCGGTCGCGGCGGCCAACACCTTGGCACCGGCACTGCGCACTGAGCAGCCAATAGACGCGAGGCGGCTGCGCGCGGTTCAGAACCGCCGCCTGCCTCCGACCCGAATCGTGCAGGCGGTGCAGCTGCAAATTCAGAAACGCGTGATCTCGCGTGCCCTGGCCCAGTCGGGACGGGCGCTGGAGATGCCCGCGGCGTTGCGTTGGCTACTGCGCTTCCGCGCGGTGCGCCATCTCCCGGCCCGGCTGTTCGGATACGGGCTGCGCCGCGAACACGTGCGCACCGACGATTACCTTTCACGGACGTGAGTCAGCCGAGCCGGGCGTAGGGCATTATCCGCTCTGGAAGCACCTTGATCGCGCTGAGGGCCGCGCGGCAGTCATACTGTCCGGCCCGAGTAGACACGGCGAGAGGCGACAACCCATGAATGCTCGACTTTTTACGTTCGTAGGCGGTGAGATCGGTCCCTGGCGTGTGACCGAGACAAAAACCGTCGCCGGAGAGGGCCTTGCCGAGGTTGAGCGATTGAACGTGGTCAACGCAGCGGTGCCTCTGCTGCCTGACGATGCCCAATGGCTCCTTCGCGGGGTAACCAGCAACGAGCGTTACGTCACCCGTTCGGAACGCGATGAGCTCGTGGCTAAACAGCCGCGCCTAGGCCGTCGCGAAGCTACCTGCGCCGCATTCATCCCCATTCGCAAAACCGCGTCATGGTGGGCTCTGGCCCAAGATGAACGCCGAAGGATCTTTGAGGAAAGCTCCAGCCACATCAAAACGGGTCTGAAGTACCTGCCTGCGGTCGCTCGCCGCCTCCATCATTGCCGCGACCTCGGCGGCGATGGCGAGCCGTTCGATTTTCTTACTTGGTTTGAGTATGCGCCGTCCGAGTCCACTGCATTTGCCGAATTGGTCGCCGAACGGCGCGCGTCGCAAGAGTGGACGTACGTCGACAGGGAATTCGACCTGCGTTTAGTGCGCGATGAGTGAAAATCGCTGGCTGCAGCCAGCGACTGCGCCGCGCCCGTGGCTAATCACAGCAACCTTGCAGCGCGCTCGCCTCTCTCGTGGCGGTGGCAGCGGGCTTTTGGTGCAGCCGCACGACCTCGCCGATGATGGCCAGCGCCGGACTGCGCACGTCCTGTTGACGGGCGAGCTCGGCGATGTCGCCAAGACAGCCGATGAGCGTGCGCTGATCGGCGGTGGTGCCCTTCTCGATCAAAGCCACCGGCCAGTCCCCCGGCAGGCCGTGGCTGATCAGACCGTGGCAGAGCGAGCCCAAATTGCCGAGGCCCATGTAGACCACCAGCGTCTGACGCGGTGCCACGAGCTGGCGCCATCCCACGGTGGCACCGCCGTGCTGGGCGTGGCCGGTAACGAACAAACAGCTCTGCGCGTAGTCCCGATGAGTCAATGGGATTCCGGCATAGGCGGCACAGCCCACGCCGGCGGTAACCCCCGGCACCACTTCCACGGGGATACCGGCAGCGAGCAGGGCTTCCATCTCCTCACCACCCCGGCCGAACAGGAAAGGATCGCCCCCTTTTAGCCGAACCACGGTTTCCCCCTCTCGGGCGTAAGCGATCAACAGAGCATGGATCGTGGCCTGGCCAACGGGATGGTGGCCACGGCGCTTGCCCACGTCGATGGACTCGACCTCCGGAGGAACCAGCGCGAGGACCGCAGGGGCGACGAGGCGGTCATAGAGCACGACGTCGGCCTGCTGCATCCGGCGCAGCGCGCCCAGAGTGAGCAAGTCCGGATCGCCGGGCCCGGCGCCGATCAGATAGACCCGGCCCGTTGCGCTCCCACACGACTCCATTCGTGGCCGGAGCGGCGGCAAGTAGCCGTGCGGCGAGCGCACCCGCCCTTCGGCTCGGATCGGCTGAATGATCATGGAGCGGGCGAACCGGTTTGCCGCAGCGCCGTCAGGCCGAGCCAAACGCGTCCCTCCACGATCCTGATCGGGAAACGCGGCACGCACCCCTTGTCCGGAGCCACCGCCTGGCCGCTGTCGAGATGAATATTCATGCCGTGCAGCGGGCAGGTGACGGTTGCCCCGTGGACCATCCCCTCGGAGAGCGGTCCGCCCTTATGCGGGCAGTGGTCCAACAGCGCGAAGATCTCCCCCGTACGGGTCTTGAACAACGCAATCGGACCTCGGGCCGTCTTCACCACCCGCGCACCCAGCGTGGGGATATCATCGGGCTTGCCGACGGCGAGCCACCTCGATCTTTGTCGGTCCATCAGCTCACCTCCTTCAAGGTCTGGAACTTATCGGCATGACGCGGCTCGGCGTACTTCGCCCATGGATCCTCCTGAGCGTGGCGCTGCGAGGCTTGAAAGCGCTCGGCAAGCGCCTGGCGGCCCGCCGCGTCCTCCACCAGGCGTTGCTTTACGTAACTCAGCCCCACCCGCTCGATCCAATGCGCGGTGCGCTCCAGATAGCGGGCCTCCTCGCGATAGAGCTGCAGGTAGGCGGCCGCGTATTGCTTCACGGCCTCCGCGCTCGCCACGCGGCACAGCACATCGGTGGCGCGCACCTTCATGCCGCCGTTGCCGCCGACATGGATCTCCCAGCCGGATTCGATGGCCACGACTCCCAGGTCCTTGATCGTGGCCTCGGCGCAGTTGCGCGGACAGCCGGAGACTGCCATTTTCACCTTGTGCGGCGTCCAGCTACCCCAGCACATCGCCTCCAGCTCGATGCCCAATCGCGTGGAATCCTGCACGCCGAAGCGGCACCACTCCGAGCCCACGCAGGTCTTGACCGTGCGCAGCGCCTTGCCATAGGCATGCCCCGAGACAAAACCGGCCTCCGAGAGCTCGCTCCAGACGCCGGGTAAATCCTCTTTTTTCACCCCCAGCAGGTCGATGCGTTGACCGCCGGTGATCTTCACCGTGGGTACCCGGTAGCGCTCCGCCACATCGGCGATCGCCCGCAGCTCGGCGGGATTCGTTACCCCGCCCCACATCCGCGGCACCACCGAGTAGCTGCCGTCCTTCTGGATATTGGCGTGCATGCGCTCGTTGACGAAGCGGGCCTGGGGGTCATCGACGGCCTCCTCCGGCCAGCTGACGATGAGGTAGTAGTTGATGGCCGGCCGACACTTCTCGCAGCCATCCGGCGTCTTCCATTCCATGAAGGCGAATACCGCCTCCAAGCTGGTGAGACGGTACCGACGGATGGTCTCGCGCACTTGATCGTGGCTGTGGTCGGTGCAGCGGCACAGCGGTTTGGCCGAGGGAGCGGCGTAGTTGCCCACGGTGTTCTGCAGAATTTGCTCCACCAGCCCGGTGCAGGAGCCGCACGAGGCCGATGCCTTGGTGTGCGCGCGCACATCGTCCAAGGTGAACAGGCCCTTGCTGGTGATGGCCTCCACGATAGTGCCCTTGCAGACGCCGTTGCAGTCGCAGATCTGAGCCGAATCCGGCAGATCCACCGTCTGCCTGACCCCGCCGTGACCGGAATCCCCCAGGTTGGCCTGACCGAAGAGCAGCGTGCTGCGGATATCGTTCACCGGCGTGCCGTCGCGCATCATCTGGAAATACCAGGTGCCGTCCGCGGTATCGCCGTACATCAGCGCGCCGACGAGCCGGGTGCCCTCGATCACCAGCTTTTTATAGACGCCAGCAGCGGCGTCCTGCAGCACCAGCTCCTCACAGCCTCCACCGCCCTCGAAATTACCGGCGGAGAAGAGCTCCACGCCCGTGACCTTGAGCTTGGTGGAGGTCATCGAGCCCTGGTAGTAGCGATAGCCGAGCTCGGCGAGCTGATTGGCGCAGACCTTGGCCTGTTCGAAAAGCGGGGCGACTAGACCATAACACTGACCGCGATGCTGCACGCACTCGCCCACGGCATAGATGCGCGGGTCGAATGTCTGCATCGTATCCGAGACCACCACCCCACGCTCGCAGTACAGCCCCGCGCTCCGCGCCAATTCCGTGTTGGGCCGGATACCGACGGCCATGACCACCAAATCCGCCGGGAGCTCGGAGCCGTCGGCAAAGCGCACCGCCTCGGCCCGCGCCTCGCCCACGATCTCCGTGGTGCGCGTCGCCAACCGGAACCGCATCCCGCGTGCCTCCAGCGAATGCTTGAGCAGCTCCCCGGCCGGCCGGTCCAATTGGCGCTCCATCAGGGTGTCTTCCAGATGGACGACCGTTACCGCCATGCCCTGCTTCATCAGCCCGTAGGCCGCCTCCAGCCCCAGCAGTCCGCCGCCGATCACGACCGCCTGCTTGTGCTCGCGGGTAGCGGCAAGCATGGCCTCGACGTCCTGGATGTCGCGGTAGCTCAGCACGCCGGGCAGGTCCTTGCCCGGAATGGGGAGAATGAACGGATTGGAGCCGGCAGCGAGCAGCAGGCGGTCATAGAACGCGGAGGTGGCGTCGGCGGCGATCACCCGCCGATGGATGCGATCGATCTCGATGACCTCGCAACCGCTGCGCAGCGTAATGCCGTTCTCCGCATACCATTCCACGCGGTTCAGCATGATGTCGTCCACGCTCTGCTCACCGGCGAGCACCGGCGAGAGCAGGATACGGTTGTAATTGCCGTACGGCTCGGCGCCGAAGACGGTGATCTCGTATCGCTCGGGGGCGATGGCAAGCAGCTCTTCGATGACCTTCATGCCCGCCATGCCATTGCCCACCAGCACCAGCCTTTCTCTTCGCATGCCGCGGATCTCCCCATTGGGTTTGGCCTTCGCTCAGCACGGGGATAATGCAATCAGCATGCCAAAGGCAGGAAATGGAATTAAAATGCTGTTTTATATACCTATTTATCGATACAGCACGTGCTCGCCGCGAAAGAACGGCGGGCCTGCATGGTGCGCCGCAGCGATGAATGCACCAGGATGGACGCCAAGGTCGAGGGTGATCCGAACAAGTAATGCGAGCGCCCGCGGAGTCTTCCATCCCGGCGGAAAAACACAGCGCGAACACCTTGATCTCTTGGCGTCGGCGCTTACCCGCGTACGGAACTATGCTGGGGCATCAACCGCCGCGGCTGAATGACGCACTGAGCGTGGCTATAAGAGTAGGCAAAAAAGGGGGTACTCGATGAATGCAAGAACGCTGGCGATGCCACTATTGTTGACCGCGCTGGTCGCGTTCGCATCCCTGATACAGGCGCAGGAGAAACGGCGCGCCCCTTTACTCCAAGGCCTGGGCGCCCACCATCATTCCATCACCACGGATTCCAAGCTGGCGCAACGCTACTTCGATCAGGGGCTGATACTGAGCTTCGCCTTCAACCATGGTGAGGCGCAGCGCTCCTTCCTGCAAGCCGCCGAGCTCGACCCGGACTGCGCGATGTGCTGGTGGGGCGCCGCCTGGGTCCTCGGCCCGAATATCAATACGGCGATGGATCCCGAAAAGGTACCCGAGGCCTGGCATTTGCTGCAAAAGGCGCAGGCGGCGGCCAGCGGCGCCAGCCCGCGCAAGCGGGCCTATATCGAGGCGCTCGCCGAGCGCTATGGACCAAAGGCCCTCGAGAATCGTTACCCGCGGGACCGAGCCTTCGCCGAAGCCATGGCCCATGTCGCCGCCAATTACCCTGACGATTTGGATGCGCAGGTAATCCGCGCCGAGGCGCTGATGGATACGACCCCCTGGGATTACTGGCTGGAGGGAGGCAAGCCCAAGCCGGTTACCCGACGGGTTCTGGCGGCTCTGCACGAAGTGCTGCGGCGGTCACCCGATCATCCGATGGCCAATCACCTCATGATCCACACGGTGGAGGCCGCCCATCCCTTACAGGGCCTCGAGGAAGCCAAGCGCCTTGAGGATCTGGTGCCGGGCGCCGGCCACCTCGTTCACATGCCGGCGCACATCTACATTCGGCTCGGCCATTACCACGAGGCACCGGCGGCGAATCTGCGCGCCATCAAGGCGGATCGACGCTATCTCGATGAGGTGAGCCGCTCGGG
>NZ_JBXWZQ010000083.1:0-3438 GCF_059432795.1 Nitrococcus sp.
TTCGAAGATGAGCCGGCAGGTGCTGAGATTCTTCAAGCATGGTTTCCTGCTCCCCGCCAGCGACAGGCTGTATCAGCAGCAGCTACGGCCACTTCTCATGGCCTGCCTGTGAATGGGGAGGCGGACATCGTTGCTATCTGGGTCTATAAAAATCCGCTACCGCCGCTTCTCGCACAATCGTGGTAACCGCCACCAGTTCCCCCGCAGATTGGACAGGTACGCGTCGGTTGGGCCGTTCTCGTCGTTGTCGCCTCCGGACGTGTGATCTCCGCAAGATCATCGGCGTCGAAGGACAATCCATACGCGACGGATAATCGAGCTCTGTTCTACACCGATTTTCCGCACTACCCGGCGCATGTCTTCAGAATCTGCAAATTGACTTCTGCCTCTCGTTCTGACAAGACCGAAACCGCCGAGGCGCGTGTACTCTACTCGGAAGGGCGCCAGGTCGCGAGGATCTGAAGATTCCTCACTTGATATCCCTTTCGATCTGTTGCTTGGCCGCCTCCAAATCCTCGAAGGACTCGACACCGCGAGCGATGGCAGCCTCCCGTTCGGCCAGAGCCTCGCCGTGCCAGGCCGGGGGTGCCATCTCGTCGGCGTGCCGACTCAGGTCATCCCAGATTACCTCCATGACCTCGAGCTTTTCCTCGATGGTCATTTCTTTCAATGGCAGAGTAATGCTCATGCGGATTGTTCCTGGCTCCGAGCCGCTTCCAGGTGCGATTTTAACAAGTTGTAGCTCGATCATCCGATATGTGAGAGACCGGAACCTGGGACCGGCTATTTCTGGTCGAAGTTGTTATAATAATCGCCTTTATACGATTATTATATTGCGCTTTGATCGTGTGTATGCGATTCTTTATAAGAGTAATGATCGTATACAGACCATCAAATGCGTGCGAAAGACCGGGCGACAGCCCGTAGACATCTCGATAAGCGCTTGGATTCCGTGCGTGAATTCAGTTTCGCGCGCCCGCCCCGCGGCTGGATCAAAGCCATCCGCGAGGCCCTGGGCATAACCACCCGCCAACTCGCGAAGCGCATTGGCGTGGGGCAGTCCCGCGCGGTCGACATCGAGAAGGCCGAAACCACGGGCGCGATCACGCTCGACTCGCTCCAGCGGGCCGCGCGGGCGCTGGACTGTGAGCTTGTTTATGCCCTGGTGCCGCGCAAGCCGTTAGAGACCATGGTCGAGGAGCGCGCCGCCGCGCTGGCCAAGCGCCGCGTCAAGGCGACCGGCCATACGATGGCGTTGGAAAACCAGAGAGTCGATGAAGAGGATGAACAAGAACAGATCAAACGGCTTGCACGGCAGCTCATGGAGAAGTCCGGCTCCAAGCTGTGGGAGGACGAATGACCGGACCGCTCGACCAGCAAGACGATGCCGCAACACCACTGAATGAGGAGGAGCGTGAAGGTCTCATCCCTTCATACATCACGCTGCGCGGAGAACTGAACGAGGCCGAGCAAGCCAATATTCTTGAAGCCGAAGACTGGGCGATTTCCAGGCAGCGCAACGTTCTGGACGAGCGCTTTCTCGACAATCTTCACAGGCGCATGTTCGGCAATGTCTGGCGCTGGTCAGGACACCACCGCCACTCGAACAAGAATATCGGTGTTGAGGCGTACCGTATCCCGCAGGAACTGCGTCAGCCTCTTGATGATTGCCGGTACTGGATTGAGAACGGTACCTACGAACCCGATGAAATCGCCACACGTTTTCATCACAAGCTTGTATGTATACATCTCTACCCCAACGGCAACGGTCGCCATGCCCGGCTGGCGACCGACCTTCTGATCAATGCACTGGGACGGGAACGCTTCACTTGGGGCAGCGCCAATCTTGTCGATCCCGGCGAAACCCGTCAGCGCTATATCGACGCGCTGCGCGCTGCCGATAATCACGACATAGAGCCCTTGCTGGAATTTGTTCGTTCTTAGCGGGCACCATGATTCGGATCATCATCATGGCAGCAATCGCCACGCAAGCCCTGCCGATCATTGCGTCTTCCGGCCCAAACTGAACACGGATTCCGATTGAGGCCGAACGATTTCCAAGGGTCGGCCGGAATTGGTGTTCGGTTGGCCGCCCAAGTTCGACAGCCGCAGCGATAACTATTTGAAATTGCGATGTTCTATTTTCGATTTTGGCACTACAGGCGCTCTTGAGTGGGTCGTTGTACCTTCAAGTTGGTGAACAGAGACATCTGCCGTTGCGTGAGCGTCGTCAAGCCCTTGGGTTCCTGGATTCCGGCACGCACGCGGTGCAGTTGAATCGAGCGAAGCTGATCGAGCGCATGCATCACGCTGGTGGCGGTATGGGTTGCCTTGACGCGCAAGCGAAGGACACGATTGCTTGCCAGCGCCAGGAAGCAGAGGAACGCATGCGCGCGGATTCGGTCCGGCAGGCGGTGATATACCGGCGCGATCTCGATGTCGCTCTTGAGCACCCGGAAGCCGCGCTCGATGTCGGCCAGGGACTTGTAGCGATCGACGATACCCTGCGCATCGATGTCGACCGTCGGCAAGTTGGTCAGCAACACCAGCTTGCCGTCCAGCAACTCGGCCTTGGCGAGCGCCAGCTGGTTGAGATCGAAGGTAAAGCGATCCGCCTCGAGATCCGCGGTTACGTACCGACTGAGCTTTTCTTCGAGGACGCGGCGAGTGAAGCGCGCGCAGGCGCCACGGTCACTGGCGCGACGACCCCGGCTGCTGCTACCCGATTCCTGCCGGTCGAGCTTCTCGGCGAGTTGATCGCCGAAGGCCATGAGTTCGTCGAGGCGCGCCTGTCGCCGCTCACGCTTGATCCGGGCCATCTGCGGATCATGCGCCACCACCAGGCGCCGGTCGTCGTGCCGGCACTCCCGCACACTGGGTTCGTCGGCGGAGAAGCCGAGCGAGGCGATCCGCTCGGCAACGTCAGCATAGCGCATCGCCGGCACCGCGAGGATGTATTCGAGCGGCGCGCCGCTCGACAAGCGAACGGATTCCAGCGCTTCGAGGTTGTCCAGGGAGAGCAGCCCCCGGTCGGCCACCAGCATCGCGTCCCGTCGCCTTGAGCAGTCCGACGATCAGGCCGTTGACCTGTTCGGCGGACAACTGGTCGGCGCGGCCGAGTTGGGCGATCTGTCGCTGGCGGGTAGGTGTGTTTTCCGGAGCAGGAGCCGCGCAAGTACATGGCAGCACAAGGATTTTCGGAATTCGGACGAAAACGCCCCGAGATTCGGCGCCCTCGATTCCAAAACCGCCCGTTCTCGACTCACGGCTGTCGAACTTGGGAGATCATGCCATCCGCGAGAATACCGTGGGGCTTTTGGTGGTACACCGGGGTGACTTCGATGTCGCGTCTGGGGACTCTGAAGCCTCGCTCTCGTGGTCATACAGGAGGTTGCGCGCCGTAGTATGGCGATGGCACCGTGGGGTAGGCGCGGTAGA
>NZ_JBXWZQ010000084.1:0-11978 GCF_059432795.1 Nitrococcus sp.
ATGCGCCGCCCGGGTTTCGCTGGTTGCAACTCTATGGCGATGGCCGTATTGAGACATCGGTCGTCCGTGTCGACGCCTCCTCGAGCAGTGTGGACGTTGAGTGCGAGGGATACCGATAGCAGCCTGAAATGCAGCGAGCGGGAGGACGCGGGATCGACGGTTTACGTGGCACGAAGTCGAAAGGCATGCTCGGCTCCGGGCGAGATGCCCGCGACGAAGAGCTTGCCCACCTGTATTGGGAACTCGAAAAAGCGCAACTGCGCGCCGAGGAAGTAGCGGCATACTATCGCGGTGAGCTTGCAAACGCGCGCCAACGAGCACAAGAGGAGGCCATTCGTCTGCAGGCGGCCGAAGTCAGTCGGCGTAAGCGGGCGGAGGAGCAGGTCGTTCACCTGAGAGCAGAGCACAGGACGGCTCAAGCTCAGGCGGACGTTGTGCTGCGCCGGTATCAACAGCTGCAGCAGAGTATGCATGAGCTGGAGCAGCAAGGCGCGGAGCGGGCCCGCGAGGTAGTCAATCGTCAGCGTGAATCCACCAACCATGCCGGGAAAACCGCGGAGGAGTATCTCGACCGACTCGAACGGAAGCTCTGCGAGCTACGCCGGGAACTCGCCAGCGAGCGCGATAAGCGCGATCAGCTTGCGCAGCGCTACCGCCAAAGCGAGGAAGCGAGTCGCCGCGCTGCGCAGGAAGCCCGCCGCCTGATCGGTCGGCTCAAGCAAGCCCTCAAGCTATCGGAGGAGCGCCGACGGCGGGCGGAGGCAGGAAAAATGCCGCTGCATTCGTCGAATATCAGCAATTCGTGGTCGCTCGCGCCGTTGGCGGACGCCGTCAATGAGGTGGACCCGGCCGCTGGATGGGGTAAGGTGCCGCTCGCGAGCTCCGCTGACATGGCCGAGGAGTTTCTGCGTGTGGTAGAGGATCGCTCGATGGACGCCGATGATCCTGACGAGCGCTCGAGCGAGACGGAGGCGGAATCGCTCAGCGACGGGGAAGCCGAGGCCTTGATGATGGAACTCACCGTGACGGAGAAGGTAGAACGACGTCACGCTGCTGGCGGTGCCCGTCAATGCGCCGGCAGCGTTCGGCCGACCGTACGGCGGGCCTCGGGGTCCGGTTCGTCCTCAGTGGGGCGGGCGTGGAAATGGCTCGCGCTCATTGGCGTAATGAGCGCATTGGCGGTCGCCGCCACAGTGCTCTACATCTGACCTGGCGCCGAAAAAGCCTCGCGCATAGGGGGCCGCCACGCAAAGGTGCTAGAGCGCGCCGAGCTGTCGAAGTGAGCTGCGGTTATTGATCGTTCACGGCAGTGGGCCGCCCCCGCCTCAGTTGCCCTGCGGCAGTCAACGCTAATGTGATGCATGCGGCGTGAGTCGCGAAATCCGGGTAAGCCGCTCGGTTCACCTTCGAGGATGAAGATAAGTTATGGTTAATCAGTGGAATTCCCGGCGACCAGTAGCCGGTGAGCGCGGTGCGGGCCTCTGTTGGATTGGATGTTTTCAAATTTCGATCATCTCGAAGTCATCTTTGGTGGCGCCGCATTCTGGGCAGACAAAATCTTCGGGAATGTCCTCCCAGCGCGTCCCGGGCTCGATCCCAGCTTCGGGTGCGCCCGATTCCTCCTCGTAGATCCAGCCGCAGATCACGCACATGTAGGCCTTATAATCCATTGCTTGTGCCATCGCTCGCGTCGCTCGTTTGCTAGTTCCTGGTCATGGAAGCGACGATACTCTACGCCATGGCCGGCGCAGCGAAAACCCTACAAGTGCATAACACGATTGTTTGATGCACGCGCGCGAGCGCGTGGCTGGAGCGTTGCCAGTGAGTGCCGATCGCGGTCAAGTGGTGCAGGGTCTGTACGCGATTACGGATGCGAACTTACAGCGCCCACAGGATTTGCGAAGTTGTGTCGAGGCCGTATTGGGCAACGGCGTTCGTCTTTTGCAGTATCGGGATAAATCCGCCCACCCGAGGCGTTGGCAAGAGGCTCGGCAGCTCGCTGCATTGTGTCGTGCGCATGGGACCGTCTTTATCGTCAACGATGATGTCGAACTGGCGGCCGCCGTGGCCGCAGATGGCGTCCATCTCGGGAGGGATGATCTGGCCTTGGGCGCCGCCCGGACCCGGCTGGGCCCCGGGGCGATCATCGGCCTCTCCTGTTACAACGACCTGGCCCGGGCTCGGAGCGCGGCGGCTGCGGGAGCCGACTACGTTGCCTTCGGCAGCGTGTTTCCCTCGAGTACGAAGCCCGGCGCGGTGCACGCCTCTCTTGAACTGTTGCGCTCGGCGCGAAGCGCCCTGACCTTACCGATCGTGGCGATCGGAGGTATAACCGCAGACAACGCCCGGCAGGTCATCGAGACGGGCGTCGATGCGGTAGCGGTTATCAGCGGCGTGTTCGGGGTTCCCGAGCCCGCGGCCGCGGCCCGCCGAATCGCCCGGTTGTTTGACGAATGAGCCCTAAGGGTTAAAGTAGCCGCGTTCGAGATGGTGGCCGTGCTCAATTTCGGGACGCCGTATGCCTCTGGAACAGAGCAACGCGTGATCCTGGCAGTGAATCAGGAAGGTCTTCGCTCATGTCCCGTTCACATGAACAGTTTGTGGAAGCCCAAAAGCACCTTGTCGGTGGTGTTAACTCTGCTGTGCGGGCCTTCCGCGCAGTCGGCGGTGAGCCCGTGTTCATTCGTCGCGGCGAAGGGGCATGGATCGAAGATGTCGATGGTCGACGCTACGTGGACTATGTGTTGTCTTTTGGCCCACTGGCGGTCGGGCACGCCCACCCGGAAGTGGTAGCGGCGGTCTGCGATGCTGTCACGCGCGGCCTGAGTTTCGGTGCCCCATGCGAGCTGGAAACCCGCCTTGCCCAGCGCATTAAAGCATTGCTTCCATCCATCGAGCGGCTGCGCATGGTCAGTTCCGGCACCGAGGCGACGATGAGCGCGCTGCGCTTGGCTCGCGGTTTTACAGGGCGCGAGCGCATCGTCAAATTCCAGGGGTGTTACCACGGCCACGTGGACAGTTTGTTGGTACAGGCCGGTTCGGGGGTCCTGACGCTAGGCATCCCAGGATCGCCCGGCGTGCCCGAGGCGGTCGTCGAGCAGACCATCACCGTGCCGTACAACGATCTCGCGGCGGTGAGCGAGGTCTTCGACCGATACGGCGAGGAGATTGCCGCGGTGATCGTGGAGCCCGTGGCCGGTAACATGAATTGTGTGCCACCGCTGGAAGGCTTTCTCCCCGGGCTGCGCACGCTCTGTGATCAGAACCGCTCGTTGCTGATCTTTGACGAGGTGATGACCGGCTTTCGGGTTTCTCTAGGCGGTGCGCAAGCACACTATTCGGTCACCCCCGATCTGACCTGTCTGGGAAAAGTCATCGGCGGCGGCATGCCGGTCGGTGCACTTGGCGGCAGGGGCGAGATCATGGAATGGCTCGCGCCACTCGGACCAGTCTATCAAGCGGGCACCCTGTCGGGAAATCCGGTGGCGATGGCAGCGGGCTTGGCCACGTTGGACGTGTTGACCGCGAGCGAGGTGTTTGAATCGGCCGTGGCGAGGACGCGGACCCTCCTCGAGGGACTGCGCGAGCGCGCCGCAAGCGCTGGTGTACCCTTTGCGACCAACCAGGTCGGTACCATGTTCGGGCTTTTCTTTACTGCAGCCGAGGCGGTTACCAATTTTGAGCAGGTTTCGGCTTGCGATGTGGAACGCTTTAAGCAGTTTTTCCATAGCCTGCTCGAGCAAGGCGTGTATCTGGCGCCCTCCGCATTCGAGGCCGGCTTTGTTTCGACGGCTCACGACGAGCAGGCGATCAGCCATACGCTGGCGGCCGCCGAACGCGCTTTCGCCCGCTTGTGAATACGGTGCCCGGCTGTCACCGCGCGGCGAATTCGCAGTAGGAGCGGGCGTGACCCGCGCGTGAACCCTTCGTGCCGTGCTATCGGGTAGGCTAGGGGTTACCGCGGCGGTCGTTGTCCAAGGCGGCGAGCACTCGCGCGTGAAGGTTGTCGAATCCACCGTTGCTCATTACCAGCACGGCATCGCCGGCTCGTGTCGTGGCGACAATCTCATCGATCAGATGAGCGATATTGTCGCTGATCATGGCGCGCTCGCTCGGCAATGGGGCAAGCGCGTCCTCCAGGCTCCATTCCAATGCCGGTGGTCGGTAGACGAATATCCGATCGGCGTCCTGCAGCGAAGTGGCGAGCGTGTGGCGATGTACGCCAAGGCGCATGCTATTGGAGCGTGGTTCGAGCACCGCCACGATGCGACCGCAGTGAAACGTGCGCAAGGCCGCGATCGTGGCGCTGATCGCGCTTGGATGGTGGGCGAAATCATCGTATACCCGCACTCCCTCGGCAATGCCGTACAACTCCAAGCGGCGGCGCACGCCGCGGAAGTGGCGCAGCGCCATGACACCCACCTCCAAGGGCACCCCGGCATGCCGAGCAGCAAGTAGCGCCGCCAGGACGTTGCGGGCGTTGTGCTCCCCGGGCAACGGCAGGTTGATCGTTCGTGTCAACCCTTCGCCTTGCAACGACGCGCAATCATTCGCGCTCTCAACCGCCTGCAGGCGCCAGTCGTTATCGGTCCCGGTGCCAAACCGGGTGCGCGGTGTCCAGCAGCCGCGCGCGAGCACGTCGGCGATCGCCTCGTCGTCACCATTGGCGATAATCAGGCCGTTGCTGGGTACGGTTCGTATCAGGTTGTGGAACTGCATTTGGATAGCGGCCAGGTCAGGAAAGATGTCCGCGTGATCGAATTCAAGGTTGTTTATGACCAGCGTTCTCGGCCGGAAATGCACGAATTTGGAGCGCTTGTCCGAGAAGGCGCTGTCGTATTCGTCGCCCTCGATGACGAAGAGATTGCCATCGCCGAGCCGAGCGGAGTAGCCGAAGTTGTTGGGCACCCCGCCGATGAGGAAGCCGGGGCGCAGCCCCGCGTACTCCAGTATCCAGCCGAGCAGGCTGCTGACCGTCGTCTTGCCGTGCGTGCCCGTGATTGCCAATACCCAGCGCTCGCCTAGGATGTTCTCGGCGAGCCACTGCGGTCCCGACGTATAACGCAGCCCGCAGTCGAGTACCTGCTCCAGCGCCGGATTGCCGCGACTGAGCGCATTACCCACCACGATGCAGTCGGGTGTCAGCTCGGCCGGCAGTGGTGGCGCATATCCCTCGCGAACGGCGATCCCCTGTTCCGCCAGCATGGTGCTCATGGGCGGATAGAGCGCCACATCGGTGCCGCTCACGGTGTGACCGGCCTCACGGGCGAGGAGTGCCAGACCGCCCATGAAGGTGCCACCAATGCCGAGTATATGCAGGTGCATTGCGCCTTGCCTTCTGCCGGAGATCTGCTCGGATGCTAGCACGCACCCGGCTCAACCGTGGATGAGCTGAGATACGAAGATTGAGCCGAATATATAACCGAGGGCCACCAGGATACCGCCGGGCAGGGGTAACGACAGGGCGTGGCGAAGGATGTGGCCCATAATGAAAAGATTCCAGATCCCGAGCCCCGCCATGGCGGAGAGAATATAGGCATTCTGGGCAACGCTCGAACCGGCAAGGTGGAGTAACGGTAAGGTGATTGCGGTGATAATTGCATCCGTTCCGAGCAGCGCGCTCGCTGTCTGGATGAAGCGGACCTTGAGTCCGCGAAAAGCGAGGATGGCATAGGTGAAACCGAGCGTGAGCAGCAGCCCCACCAGCAGCGGCGGCAGCGAATCCGGGGCGGGCGCATACGTCCATACAGCGGCATAGCTCGAGGCCAGAGCGGCGATCGCCGCCAGGCCCAGCAGCTCCCAGGAACAGGGTAGATGCTGAGGCGCAGCCCGCAGCAGGCAAATGTCGAACAACACACGGGCGGCTGTCTTGATCGGCGGCATATTTCGGCTCACGGCTGCATGGGAGGGCAGATCAATTTGAAAAATTCGCCCCCAGCATCCAAAACTTCAGTTAGGGCTACAGGCGGCGGGTTGGCCAGTATGGTACCCGTTCCGGGCATGAGGATCACACGCTAAGACATTTTTGGTGTCTACCCAGAATAACAATCCGGAATTGAGCCGCGCGGAGGTGGCGACAATGAAGCTGGAGACCGTGCTGGAAGAACGGATTCGCAAGGGTTCGCTTACCGTCGAATTCCCGAACGGGTCCGTACGTCAATACGGCGAGGGCGGCCCGCAGGCCCATTGGTACATTCATGAGGCCTCCGCTCTCAAAAAGGTTGCCGCCGATCCGGAGTTCATGCTTGGGCAGACGTATATGGAAGGGGCGTGGAGCACCCCTTCATTGATTACGCTGCTCGAGGTATTGATGAAGAATTTTCCGCGCGAGTCGGCAAGCTGGTTGCGACGCCTCGTGATCAAGCTCGTCAAGCCGATCCAGCAATGGAATCGGCTCGCTGCCAGCCGCCGCAACGCGGCCCACCACTATGATCTGGACGTCTCACTGTTCCGGCGGTTTCTCGACGAGGATATGCAATACTCCTGCGCCTATTGGTCATCCGAGGGTATGACGCTTGAAGAAGCGCAGCGAGCGAAAAAGGAGCACATCCGCCGCAAGCTGCTATTGACACCGGGACAGCGGGTCGTCGACATCGGTTGCGGTTGGGCGGGTTTGGCGATCTATCTTGCCGAGACGTGCGGTGTTCGGGTCACCGGCCTGACTCTTTCGCGGGAACAGTATCGAGTTGCCCGGGAACGCGTGAGACAGCGGGGCTTGACGGCGCTGGTGGATATCCGCCTCGAGGACTATCGGGAAAACACTGAAACCTATGATCGCGTTGTGAGCGTGGGCATGTTCGAACACGTGGGAGCGCGCAACTACGATGTTTATTTCCAGGCGGTGCGCGATCGGCTTACCGAGGACGGCATTGCGCTAATCCATACCATCGGATCGAGTGCTCCGCCAGGGCTGACGAACCCTTGGGTCCGCCACTACATCTTCCCGGGTGGCTACATTCCCGCCATGTCGGAGGTGTCGGCCGCAGTGGAGCGTCGAGGTCTGGTGAGCGCGGACGTCGAGGTGCTGCGCCTGCACTATGCTTACACGCTCGCACAATGGCAGCAGCGCTTTCAACGTGCGCGCAGCGAGGTGGCCGCTGAGAAGAGCGAGCGTTTCTGCCGCATGTGGGAGTTCTACCTCGCGCTCAGCGAGGCTGCCTTCCGTTGGCGGGATCTGGTGGTATTTCAGTTTCAGCTGGCGCGCAACAACGATGCCGTGCCGCTGACCCGTGGCTACCTGCACAGCACCCCCGATACTGAGGTGGAAAGGGCTCGCGCGATGCACGCTCGCCCTGCGGCGGAACGGCGAGCCTGAAGGCGGGTTATGTGCAAAGCGAGTCGTATTTCTGCTCTGTGAGTAAGTGTAAAGGGAGAGGGGCTCCATGGCTAAGCGCAACGCCTTCTATGCACAGTCCGGAGGAGTGACCGCGGTTATCAATGCCACGGCTTGCGGCTTGATCGAGACGGCACGGCGCCACGCCGGCGAAATCCATACCGTCCTCGCGGGCAACAACGGCATCCTCGGAGCGTTACACGAGGAACTTATCGATACGAACGAGGAGAGTTCGGCGACGATCGCAGCGCTGCGTCATACGCCGGGAGGCGCGTTTGGTTCGGCCCGTTACAAGCTCAAAGGGTTGCAGGAAAACCGCGCCGAGTACGAGCGCTTGCTGGAAGTTTTCGATGCCCACAATATAGGCTATTTTTTCTACAATGGTGGCGGTGATTCGCAGGACACGGCGCACAAGGTCGCGCAACTCGGGGAGCAGCTCGGCTACCCGATTACCTGTATCGGTATCCCCAAGACCGTGGATAATGATCTTCCGGGTACGGATACCTGCCCGGGGTTCGGCTCGGTCGCCAAGTACGTCGCCGTCTCCACTCGCGAAGCCGGACTCGATGTGGCCTCCATGGCCAAGACGTCGACGAAGGTCTTCGTGCTCGAGACCATGGGCCGGCACTCGGGCTGGATCGCCGCGGCGTGCGGACTGGCTCAGGAGCTCCCCGATGAGCCGCCCCATCTCATCCTGGTGCCCGAGACCCCGTTTGATCGAGAGCGGTTTCTCTCCCGCGTGGATCAATGCGTACGCGAGACGGGTTATTGTGTGGTAGTGGCCTCGGAAGGAACACGCAATGCCGATGGCACATTCCTCGCCGATCAGGGTAGCAAGGATGCATTCGGCCACACGCAGCTCGGGGGGGTGGCGGCCGTGGTCGCCCGCATGATCAATGATGGGCTTGGCTACAAATATCATTACGCGATTGCCGATTACCTTCAGCGCGCGGCACGGCATATCGCCTCACGCACGGACGTGGAGCAGGCCTACGCTGTGGGCAAAGCGGCAGTCGAGTTTGCGGTGGCTGGCAAAAATGCCGTCATGCCAACCATCGTACGGCTGAGCGATGACCCTTACCGGTGGGAAGTGGGCGAGACAAGCCTCGCCGAGGTCGCTAACGTGGAGCGCACGCTACCCGCCGATTACATTTCCTCGGATGGCATGCACATCACGGCGCAGTGCCGGCGCTATCTGCGGCCGCTGATCGCCGGTGAGGACTATCCGCCTTATGAGAACGGCCTGCCGGCTTACGCCCGGCTGCGCCGCAGCCTGGTGGACAAAAAGCTCGCGCCATTCGCTGGGGGATAACCGGCCTGCAGGTGAGATTGCCAGGCCGTACCAAAAAAAAGCCGGTTTGCACCGGCTTGGAAGATAGGGGGGTGTACATGTTTTTGTTATTGGCTGCGGTTACCCGCTGCCAGCCCGATAGCCGGAGGCCTGTCCAGGCCCGCGGGGATCACGCCTCTCGACGGCTGCCATGGCAGCCCCCGGTTCCCAGGCGATTCTGGGTCTAAGACCCATGAAGTCTCTAGCAATATATGTGCAATCCCTATTATTTTGTTTTTCAATCATAGAGATGGCTTTACACAAGCGGCCTTCGATCTCTTTCTTTCTGGAAGAGTGTCAAAGAATTTAACAACCCGCGCCCCAATCCCGCCTCCCGGTGACCGCCGACGACCGGGTGGCCTGCCGCGGCGGTCTGATAAAAGTGTTAACGGCTGCATCGTCACGCTCGGTCAGGCCAGTAACGGCGCGATGACCAGACTGATGATGGCCATCACGTTGATCAGGATGTTCATGGACGGGCCCGAGGTATCCTTGAATGGATCCCCCACGGTGTCGCCCACGACGGTGGCGCGGTGCACGTCGGAACCTTTACCGCCATGGTTGCCCTTCTCCACGTACTTCTTGGCGTTGTCCCAGGCGCCTCCGGAATTCGCCATGGTAAGCGCGAGGAGCACCGCTCCGAGCAGCGCCCCGCCCAGCATGCCGCCGAGCGCCGCCGGGCCGATCAGGAAGCCGACCGCCGGCGGAGCGACTATAGCGAGTCCCCCCGGTAGGGTCATTTTCTTCAGGGCCGCGGTCGTCGCGATATCGACGCAGCGGGCGGTATCCGGCTCAGCACGACCCTCGAGCAGGCCCGGGATGTCACGGAACTGTCGACGGATCTCGTGAATCATGGCAAAGGCGGCATCCCCGACGGCGGTCATCGTCATGGAAGCCACCAGGAAGGGGAAGATGCCACCGAGGAACAAGCCTACCAAAACCTCCGGGTCTCCTAGGAAAATCGTAAATTCCGGCATGTGCTGCCTGATCGTCTGTACGTAGGCGGTGATGATCGCCAGAGCGGCCAGGGCCGCCGCGCTGATGGCGAAGCCCTTGCCGATGGCGGCAGTCGTGTTGCCGAGCTCATCGAGAGAATCGGTGATGCGGCGAGTCTCCGGGCCGAGTTCGGCCATTTCGGCAATGCCGCCGGCATTGTCGGCGACCGGCCCATAGGCGTCGATGGCCATGGTGATGCCCACCGTCGCCAGCATGCCTACCGCGGCGATGCCCACTCCGTAAAGGCCGATCAGGGCACTCGATATGCCGATAATTGCGCAAATCGTGAGCACGGGAATCGCCACTGACTCCATGCCGATCGCCAGTCCCTTGATCATGACGGTTGCCGCCCCGGTCTCCCCCGCTCGTGCGATGCTCAGCACCGGCTGCCCCGCGGTGTAATATTCCGTTACGAGGCCGACGACGATTCCTCCCAGTGCGCCGAACAGCACGGCCCACCAGGCGTTGTCGGTTATGCCCAGGGAGGCGACGACGAAGTAAGCCACGGTAATGAAAAGCACCGAGGCGCCGATTGTCCCCGTGCGAAGCGCGCGCTCAGGTGCCTGAGCGGAGAACATGCGCACGAGTGCGATGCCGACCAAGGAACAGATCAGACCTGCCGAGGCGAGCGCCAGCGGCAGGAACATGAGCTCATTGCGCCCTCCGAGCCCGGAAATGACCGCTCCCGGCAAGGTGGCCGCCATGGCGATGGTGGCAATCATGGCCCCACAATAGGACTCGAAAATATCCGAGCCCATGCCGGCCACGTCTCCTACGTTATCGCCGACGTTATCGGCGATGACCCCGGGGTTGCGCGGATCGTCCTCGGGAATGCCCGCTTCGAGCTTGCCGACCAGGTCAGCGCCGACGTCCGCGCTCTTGGTAAAAATACCGCCACCCACGCGTGAAAACAGCGCGACGGTGGATGCCCCCATGCCGAAGCCGTGGATATGATGGGCCGTAGTGGGGTCGCCACCGTAGAATAGGAACAGCAGGCCAAGCCCGAGCAACCCCAAAGAGGCGACCGCCAGGCCCATGATCGAGCCACCGAAAAAGGCAATGGTCAAAGCCTCCGGGGCGCCTTGAGAATAGGCCGCCGTGGTTGTCCGGTAATTGGCGTGGGTCGCGGTGTACATGCCGATAAACCCCGCTCCGGCGGAGGCCGCGGCACCGAGCACATAGGCGGTGGCGGTCTGCCAGCCGAGAAAAATCCAAAGCAGCACTGTCAGAGCGACCGCGACGTAGCCGAGAATGGTGTACTCGCGTCGCATGAAAACCATGGCGCCACGGTGGATCTTCTCGCCGATGGCCACGACCCTCTCCGATCCGGGCGGATAACGCAGAATCGCGCCATAGATCAGCAGTGCCGCCGCCAGGCCCAGCAGCCCTAAGGCGGGCGGAATATAAGCAATCGACATGATGATACGCCTCCCGTGCTTCAGCCAATCGCGCTAGGCGAGGGCCGTGTTTTCCTGCTCTGCGCTCCGTGGCCGCATGGCGCAGGCTTTTGCTTTATAATCGCGGCGACTTTGCCAGAAAACATGGGGCCATTGCACGCCCCGAAGCGGACAGGCTTCGTACCGCGCCGGCTTTGCGGGGTGACGTCAACTGCAGGCGCCCCCTAGACTGGCACACGCCGCGGTGATCTCTCTGCGCGGAACCTGACAGCAATTACTCGCGTCGGCGGCGCAAGCGTCCGGCCCGCACTACGCCACGTTCGGGCCGGCGCGCGCGCTTGCCTCGCCTGTCGTTCTTATGAGGTAGTGAAAAGTATGATCTCCAATGCGATCACCTCGGGTTTTGACATCCCGGAGGAGATTAACGTCGCCATTGAAATTCCCTACCACGGGGAACCGGTTAAATACGAAGTCGACAAGGAAACGGGAATGATGACGGTGGATCGGTTCATGGCCACCGCTATGCGTTATCCTTGTAACTATGGCTATATACCGCACACATTGTGCGATGACGATGATCCGGTCGATGTGCTGGTGGTGACCCCCGTTCCGTTGATCAGCGGCGCGGTGGTGCGTTGCCGCCCGATCGGGCTGCTGGCGATGACGGACGAGGCGGGCGCCGACAGCAAGTTGTTGGCCGTCCCGGTTCGCAAGCTGACCACGATATACGATCACGTGAACGAGCCCGCCGACTTGCCGCGCGAGCTGCTCGAACAGATCAGTCACTTCTTTGCCCATTACAAGGATCTCGAGCCCGGCAAGTGGGTCGAAGTCGAGGGCTGGTATGGTGCGCAGGCCGGCCGCGAGGAAATCATGGCGGCGGTTGCTCGATATCAGGAAGCTCGCGTCAAGCCGAATTTTT
>NZ_JBXWZQ010000085.1:0-21495 GCF_059432795.1 Nitrococcus sp.
AGCAACGCATAGCCGATCAGGTGGGCCGGCACGGGCGTGTAGCGCCCGAGGTCCAGATCGAGGTTGATGATGTGGCTGTTCATTCCCCAGTCGGCGATGTTGCTGCGCTCGGTGAAAATCTGATTGACGTTGTAGATGTAGGCGTAGTTGAAGTCGACCCCGAAGCGGTCCGACTTGTAATGCACCCGCGCGCCATCGTACATCTGGAACTTCTGGCGCCAGACCACGTTACCGATCCAGCGATGGTTCTGGAAGGTGATCTGCTGGCGCCCGTAGCGGAACTCAAGCCCGTCCAAATAGTGATTCGGGTCCGCCCCGTAGCCGCCGGGCGGCACCTTATAGCTCATGTAGACCTGACTGGTCTCAGTGGTCTGCGGGTCGGCCACCACCGCTTTAGTGTCCTTGTCGTTGACCGTGCTGTTATAGGCCTCGCCGCCGAAGGCGGTGACGTCGACCAGCGAGCCGTAGAACCCGAAACCGTAGAAGCGCCCGGTCTCGTAGCCCAGCACGCTGCGCAGCGTGAACGCATTGGCGTCATCAACACGTTGGTTCGTACCCGAGATAAAGGCGTCATCATCCACATGCTCGAAACGCGAGCGCAGCGTGAGGTCGACCTTGCCCCCCACGGCGGCATCGAGCAATTCCTGCCCGATATTTCGGGCCTGCGCGGTGCCCGAGAGCAGCGCCGCCGCGCCGAGTGCCCCCAGCGCACCCGTGGTTAATGCTTTTAACTTTGCCATTCGTTATTCCCTCCTCTACGCCCGTCCCCAGCAACGGGCGCCGATGCAACTGCGTAAATCGATAAAATAGGCTTGCCCATTTGTCGCACAAGCACAACAGAAGCCTTCGCGAGCGTGGTAATCTCGCCCCAAACATTGACTTCTGTCGTGAACATACAACCAAAATATCAGCGATGCAACATGAAATAATATTTATATTTAACTGTATAACCTAGATATTTGATTTGTTGCCGTTATGCAACGAGACGTTGGACGTTCTGCCGGAGCTGGCATGGCGTCCACCGTGGCGGCGGCTCATCGCGCCGCCACGGGAACCTGAGGCGGGAGACGCAGGGCGTGTGGTCGGCGGTATCGACACCCCGGTTTGCGAAAAATCCGGGCATGCCACTGAAGATTCCGGCAGAAGCGGCGAGGTATGGAATCACGCGCGCGTTGGCCCGGCCTGCGCCGGACCGGGCCAACGGCATCGCTGATGCTCAGCCTCCGGGGGTGTACTTGAATGACAGGCTTACCTTCGCTCGGAAGGTCATCACACGGCCGTCCTCACTGACCGTCATGTCCAATTCCTTGACCTCCGCCACGCGCATATGCTTAATCGATTGGGCGGCGGTCTCGACGGCGTTACGCGCCGCTTCCTCCCAGGAGCTCTCGCTGGTCCCGATGACCTCGACCACTTTATAGGCGCTGCTCGACATAAGGTACGATCTCCTTTTCAGATTGGGTCTGCGGATCCATTCAGGCGCGGACGGGCAACGGCTTCGCTGCCGTGCACGCCTACGGTTAAGTGTAGTCAGCGTGATTTGGACCGGTCAGCGGTTGCAGCCCCTGACCGACGGGATGTCGACGACGGCTTGAAGAAAAACCGCCCCTAATTTTTACGAACCGAGTGCCGGAGCTGAGGCGATGGATCATCGAGCACGAGTCGTGAAAGGGATTGTTCGGTTCGCGCTGGTGCTGCTGGCGACGTTTTTGATCATGGTGCCCCCGAGCCTCGGCCGGCTGGCACTCGGCGAGGGCATCTCAAGCTACTGGGAGTTTCCCTTCGAAGCGCCCGCAATTGCCCACGCCGAGTTCTCCTGGCCGGTTTTCTGGGGCTATGCCTTGGCCCTCGCCCTCGTACTCGCACCGTTTCTCTACCGCCTCGCCAGCGGCGCCCCCTCCGGCTACCGGACGCAGGCCACGGGCGCCTTTCCCTGGTGGGGCTGGCTCGGCGCTCTCTTACTGCTCGTCGCCTGGGGCATTGCCTGGGGCGCGATTCCGACCGCGACGCCCATCCGCCGGCATTCCTTCACCGGACTGTGGCTCGGCTACGTGGTACTGATCAATGCCCTGACGCGTCAACGCGCCGGGCGCTGCCTGCTCACCGACGCGCCGTGGCGTTTGCTCCTGCTGTTTCCCGCCAGCACGGCGTTTTGGTGGCTGTTCGAGTATCTCAATCAGTTTATTGGCAACTGGCACTATCACGGGGCCAACGAGACCGCCCCCACCGCTCTCGTCGTCCTCTCGAAGAGCCTGCCGTTTTCAACGGTGCTCCCCGCCGTAGTCAGCACGCGCGACTTCCTCGCCACCTTTGCCCCGCTGACCCGGGGGCTCGATTGCTGGTGGCGACCGCCGCGAGCCCCGCGCTACGTCGGCGTGCTCACCCTGGCGGCGGCGGTGACCGCGCTGGCATTGATGGCGGTTTACCCGGACTGGTTCTATCCGGTCGCCTGGCTCGCGCCGCTGGTCGTCATCACTGCCCTGCAAGGGCTTGCCGGACAGCGTTCCTTGCTGACTCCGCTCGCCCGCGGCGACTGGGCGGCGCCGTGGCTCGCCGCACTCGCGGGACTGGCCTGCGGATTGCTCTGGGAACTGTGGAATTGGCAGAGTCTCGCCCGTTGGAGCTACAGCATTGCCTACGTGGATCGTTTGCATCTGTTCGCCATGCCGTTGCTCGGCTATAGCGGCTACCTCCCGTTCGGCCTGAGCTGCATTGCGGCGGCACGTTTGCTGACCGGCGTCGACGTGATCCCTTTTTCGGTCAACCCGACCGCGCTGCGTAGCGGCAAGCCGGCGGGCAAGGTCGAAAGCCAGTGGTGACCGGCACGGCCGCCTCTAAGCAATGACGTTGCGAATCACTCGAACAAGTGACCGAACTTGAGCGCCTTGGCGGCCAGGTAAGCATGATTGTGCGCATTACGGCCGGCAAGCAACGGCAGGCGTTCCACGATCTCGAGCCCGACACGCCTCAGGCCTTCCATCTTGCGCGGATTGTTGGTCATCAAACGCACCCGCGAGACACCGAGGCTGCGCAACATTGCGCCCGCCAGCGCGTACTCGCGCCCATCCGCGGCAAAACCGAGCGCCTCATTGGCCTCGGCGGTATCGATTCCCTGCTCGTCCTGCAATCGATAGGCCCGAATCTTGTTGAGCAATCCGATCCCGCGACCTTCCTGGCGCAGATACACGAGCACGCCCCGCCCGGCCTCACCGATGCGCTGCAGCGCCATTGCAAGCTGCGCGCCACAATCGCAACGGTGGCTGAATAACGCATCGCCGGTCAGACACTCGGAATGAACGCGCGTCAGCACAGGCGTGTCACCGGCCGGATCGCCCATGACCAAGGCGACGTGCTCACTGCCGGTAGCAACCTGCTCGAAACCATGAAGGGTGAACTCGCCCCAGGCCGAGGGCATCGACGCCTGGGCCACCGGACGGATCTCGCAAGGCCTCGGTCCGCTGTCGTGCTTGTTGATCATCCCTCCTCGTCAGCGGGGATTTTTTCCTGTATTGGTCGTCGATACGCCGGTAGTGTTTGCCGGATCACCCGACGTCGCCCCCTGGGAGCAGCCTTCGAGGAGAGCCACGGCGCGGTCGCCCCAAGCCACTCAGAGCGCATCCCGGCGACGCTGGTTGCGGCCCGAGGCCGCCGCGCCCGCCGCCTGTGCAACCCCCTTGAGCAGCTCCCACTCAGCCTTGATCCGACGGATATTGGCGTGCCAATGCTCATGGGCCTCAGCGCCGCGCTCCCCCTGCTTCGCGCGAAGCGTCCGATAGACCCGCAAGGCGGCCTCCACGGAGCGCTCCATGGCGTAGCGCCGAGCAGTATTCGCCACTGCCTCCGTCCAGGCCATGCGCTGTTGCCGATTCAGAGCCATGACGCCGCGCAGTGCACCAGCGAAGGCCGCTACATCGACCGTCGGCAACAAGTAGCCATTAAAACCGTCCACCACGACTTCCCGGGCACCAGGCGCGTCGACGGCAACGACTGGCAGCGCCGCGGCCATGGCTTCCGCTAGCACCATCCCTTGCGTTTCGCTGAGCGAGGCGAAGGCGAACACGTCCATGGCGTGGTAGGCATCGGCCAGCTCGGGCATCACCAAAGCCCCCGGCAGGTGCAGACGATCGGCCAGCCCGGCCGCCTCGAACACGCGCTGGATTTCACTCGCCGAGGGGCCGGCGCCGACGGCGAGAAAATGCACGTCGCGACGACCGCGCATCGCGCATGCCACGGCCTGAGCCAGGAAATGCAGGTTCTTCTCCGGCGCCAGGCGCCCTACATGCCCGATCACGAACGCCTCACGGGGAATACCGAGGCGTTGCCGCCAGGACGCGCCGTCGCCGCGGCTGAACTGCTCGAGCACCACGCCCGTCGGTATCACCTCCACCGGCACACGCACGCCGCGGCGCTTGAGCACCTCGGCGATGCTCTCGCTCGGCGCGAACACCCGATCGCAGAGATTCGCATAACTTGTGGAGAGGTGGACCACGAAGCGTTGCAAAGCGGGCGAATCACCCGGAACGTAATGCGTGTACTGCTCGTACATGGTGTGGTGGGTGAATACGATCGGGCAGCCGCGCAAAGAGGCGGCGCGCAACGCCGCCGTTCCGACGAGAAAGGGATGGTGACTGTGGACGATCTCCGGCTGGAATCGCTCGAGGGCGGAATCCAGATAGCCGGGAATCGGCAGCATCACCGAAAAATCACTACCATTGAAGTTCTGAATCGCCGGTATGCGAACGACGTCTTCTTCCTCCTCGGGTGTATCGGGGAAAGCCGGGGCGACGACCAGCACTCGGTGCCCCCGCTTGCGGTAAGCGCGCGTGAAAGCATCCACGGAGCGCGCAACACCGCCCACATGCGGTAGGTAGGTGTTGGTCATCATGACGATGTTCATGCAGTGCACCTCCGTCGCAGATACACTTCGGCATCCTCCGCCGCGGCGGTCACGACCTCCCCCCCAAGCGGCGCCACCACGATCGCCTGCGGGCGCACGCGCCACTGCGCCTCCCAGCGCACAGGAATTCTTTGCCCCTCCTGTGTAGGACCGATACTGACAGAGACGGTTCCAAACCGGGTGGGAGCCGGTCCGAACGCCAGCCGCTCGCCCGAGTCCAGCCAGCGCGGCGGCACCCCGCCCGCCAGGACGAGGCGTTCGCCTTCCTCGCGGACAAAGCCGTTGCGGATCATCATCACCCATTCCGCCGCCGCCCAGACATGCTGGCCATCGCCCATGCAGCCCCCCAGCGTGCGGGGATGGATCGCCTCGGGCCATTGACCGGTGCTACTGGCGAGCTCGGCCACGGTGTCGAGCAGCGATATACACCGCGCATCGCCCGCCCGCAACAGCACCTGCGCGATGTGCAACGTAAGATAGGCATTGATTCCGGAGTGCACCATGTCCTGGAAGAACCCGCCGTTTACCATGCACCGCTCCAGCAGCCATTCCACGGTGCCGAGCAAACGGCGGTCATCCGCCGCACAAGCTTGCAAAGGATAGCCCGCGGCGAGCGACCCCACGGCTCCAGGGTCGAGGCGACGGTAAGGCGAGGCCGGCATCGCCGGACGTCCGAGACGCTGCTCGTCGCGCTGCAGGCACCTTGCGATGACGCGCTCCAGTGCCTGCGCCTCTGTGGCAAAGCGAATGGCATCGTGCGAGCGCCCGGCCCCCTCACACAGCGTCACGGCGGCCTTGAGGCCGGCGACCGCCCAAAAATCGTCCCAGTAATAATAGTCGTTCGGACCCAAATGCTCCGCGCTGAATCCGGCGGGCAGCAGGCCGTCGTGCGGCTCGCCGCGACCCTCCGGCAAGCGCTTGCGGATAATCCATCGCGCGCCCTTGCGCATGCTGCGCAGCCAAGACTCCGGCAGCGTCCGCCCGGTCATCTCCTGATAGCGCAGCAAACTCCACAGCGCCTGCCCGTTGGAGTCCCATTCACCTTCCTGGCTGTGGAAATAGCCGGTTGCCGGATTTTGCCGTTGCGGGAAGCGCGCCAGCGCGCGCTCGGCACGTGCGGTCAGCCCCGCCGTGAGCAGCGCGTTGATTATGAACGCGGCGTCGCGGAACCAGAAGCGCTTGTAAGTATAGGGGCCGGGGTAGACGTCCTCCACCGTGTGCAGCACGAGCGTGCGCAGCGCCGCGTCATAGAGAAAACGATGCCGGGTCTCCGGTACTTCCAACCGTGCGCAGTCAGCGAGCGCATCCGACCAGGAAAGCGCGGCACCCGTTTGAACCCGCTCCGTCGCGAGGGGAACGCTGACATCGACGCTTCGCTGCGTGCCCGCCGGCAAGGCGAACAGCGCCGCCGCGCTCGCCAGACCCACGTCGCAATCCACGCTCGCCGAGTCCGCCTGCCCGGGCACACGGGTGGCGACATCGCCGTGTCGGTAATCCGATGCGCTATGGCGTTCGATGGGTTCGCTGAAATGAACGCTGGGCCGATCTTCGATAGACCATTCACTGCGCGATTCGGTTAGTGCCACTCGATGGATGAAACTGATGCCTTCGGGATTGTAAGGCCGCAGGGCGATGGCGAGGCGGCCGCCCTCCGGCGCATAGCCGGTGTAGCGCGCGTTCAGGGTCGGGATTCCATCGCGCAATTCCACGCGCAGCTCGGCGAGAAGATGCAGCCCCCCGCTGCGGCTGTCGGTGATAACCGTCAACTCCTTGTCCATTTGCATGCGTTGCTCGGACGTCCCCACGCGGCTCGGATACAGCGCCAAGCCGTCGCTCCCGAGCACCCAGGCGTCCAGCGACCAACCGTCGTGAAAAGGGGTCACCAGCCCTTTGGGATCGACGATGGGGAGATCGGGGCAGCTCGGCACCCCGAGAGCCGTCCAGTTACGGTGGGTGAGGTTGACGTGCGTGATGGAGAAAGCGCGGGGCAGAAACGAGGCATCGTGGGGATCGAACTGCCGCTCGATCCAATAGGGCCAGATCCAATCCAAATTATGCTGAATCACCCGCGCATTGATCAAACCGCGCGCGTGGAATACAACACCCGCGCGCAACAGCTCAACGGGCTCGTGAACTTCGGAGGGCTGAGCAAAGCGCTGCAGGCGCGCCAGCAGTGCGACCGGATCGAGAAAACCATGCGCGCGGGCCGCGCGACGCAGCAGAAATTTCCATGGCAACCAATTCCAGCGCACAAATCCTCCCGCTGCCGTGTGCGGCCATGTGCCCTCCATCGGGCGAGCCTCCACGGTGCTCGCATTGCTGCTACCGTAAAAGACGTGGAAAGGAGTCCGCATGATGCTATATCAGTATCTTTAGGGGAGCTCGACCAAGCTGTGGCCTACCGGGCGGCGGCGCGAGTGCGGCGACTCGGCCGGATAGCCGTACCAGAGCAACCCGACCAGCGTTTCCAGCTCGGGATCGATCCAGAGCAGGTCGTAGAACCGCCGCTCGCGCGTCACGGCTCCTGTGGTCCATTTCACGCCGATGCCTTCGCTCCAGAGATACAGTGCCAAGTTATGAATAGCGCAGGCACATGCCGCATAGTCCTCCCGCGCACGCAGCGCGTCCGTGCTCTGGTCGCAGGTCACCGCCAGCCAGCCGGGGATGGCGGCCCAACGCCGGCGTTTGGCCTCCCCGCTCTCAGGGCCGTTGGCGGCCGCGGCCAATTCCGCATTGAGCTCGACCACCGCCTGTTTGGTCTCCGGGCCCAGAAGGTAGAAATGCCAAGGCTCCGTCAAATGGTGATTCGGTGCCCAGCGGGCGAGTTCCAGGCCGCGGTGGACGATTCCCCGCGGCGGCGCCTCGGGCTGAAACTGATTGATGGAACGCCGAGTGGCAATCACTCGCGCCACCGTCTCGGCAGCGCTTGGCGCATCGTCAACACCAGAGACCTGCTCAACGCTCATGTAGCCTCCGTTACAAGAAGAGGACGGACATCGATGCAGCACCCGCGTCCACACGATCCCCGAGACGCGAAACCCATCATAACAAAGCCGACGCGGGGCACCGCCTGCCCGAAGGCCTCTTGCGTAAGGCGTAGCCGCTCTATGAACCTCATATCGCTGCTGCCGAAGCGCAAATCAACCGCTCGCCAGCGAGTGTCACTCCAGTCCCGGTCAGCTCATCGCATATCCCATTTCAGATAAGGAAGCACGAGCGCATGCACGGCAACGCCTATCACTATCTGCAGACGTTTACGATCGTGCCGGACGACTTGACCGATGGCCAATTCGCCCCTGCCGTCCTGGATCAGCTGCGTGGCTCGGCGCGACGGCGTTTCCTGGAGCAATTGGGCGCTCATACCGAGAGCCTTGCCAAGCAAGGGCTACAACTGAGGATCTGCGATCTCACGCGATCCACGTCGTTGAACTTGCGCCCGGGGGATGTGGTAGCCGTTACCCAGCTCCTGGAGCGGGTCGAGGACGATCTGTTGGTCCTGGAAAGTGTCTATTGCGTAAGCGATGGATGGACGCCGGTGTACCAGGAGCGGATTCGCATCCGCATAGAGGATCGGCGCGGCCAGTGCCAAATACCGGAAACGCTACAGAGCTCGGCGAGGAAATGGCTCGGTTTGATACGCGGGCTGACCCCCGGCGCCAGTGCCGCCAATCAAAGCACCGGTCAGAGCTGACAGGCACTGCGACTGGCGCTATGCTAGCCGGCCGGCGCCCGGCACCTCGGGGCCCCCTGCCTTCCGCCGGGCGGTGCCACCGGTCGATGCCTGCGGCTCCGGAGTTACCAGTCGCGCTGAGCACGAGGCGCAAGAGGGTTGAGGAAGCATTGGGTATGGCGCCGCGCGAGATCTCGTTTGATCACTCACAAATTCACATCAAGAATCTGCGGTTGCGCACCTACATCGGGCTGAATGAAGAGGAGCAGACCAAGTTACAGGATGTGGTCATCAGCATTCGCGTCGACTACGACGGCCGGGCGGCAGCGAGCTGCGACGCCGTCGAGCATGCCTTGAACTACCGGGCAATCACCAAGCAGGTCATCGCCTTGGTGGAGAACAATCGATTTCTGCTGCTGGAGAAACTGGTCTTTGACGTTTTGAACCGAGTGCTCGACTTCGACGGGGTGCAGCGCGCTACGGTCGAGGTGGACAAGCCTCATGCGCTGCGCTTTGCCGACTCGGTGTCGCTGACCATGGTGGGCTCGCGGCGCTGAGCGCTCAATAGACCCATCGCATCAGCCCCAACTCATAGAGCAGCAAAGTCAGGTAGGCGAACGCGAGGCAAGCAAGCAACTGATGTACTCGCAGCCGTCGATAGAGCAAAAATCGATGGTGCACCGTGAGCAATAGCAAACACAGCCCGGTCAGCACCACCTTGAGCAGCACGAATTGCCTTACGCCGAACAGCAGCGCCAAAGCCATGAGCGGGTTGACCTCGACAGCGCCCTTTTCGAGCAGAGACAAGGTCAGCAACGCGTCCATGACGCAGCCGGTCATCACGATAACCACGTTCGCGGCCACGCCGGGACCGTAAACGTCCGTGTACCAGCCGCCGGACTCATCCGCTCGTCGCGGGCCGAAGCGGCGACCACCGAGCCAGAAATGACGGCTGCCCCAGCTGCGGCGGTGGCGTCGATCGCTATCGCGTCGCTCGTTTTTTGGGGACGTTGTGATCATTATGTGACTTTAATAACAAAATACGCCGCCAGGCAAGCGATTAGCGGCCGCGCGGCAGTCCCCCAATACCCGTTCGAGCTCCGCCGCGAGCTCGGGCAGCGCCTGAAACAGGTCGGCCACCAGCGCGTAATCGGCCACTTCCATGATTGGCGCCGCCTCGTCCTTGTTGATCGCCACCACCACCTTCGCGTCCTTCATCCCCGCGAGGTGCTGAATGGCGCCGGAAATACCCACGGCGATATAGAGCTTGGGCGCGACGACCTTGCCTGTTTGCCCCACCTGATAGTCGTTGGGCACATAGCCGGCGTCCACCGCCGCACGCGAGGCTCCGATCGCCGCGCCCAGGCGGTCGGCGATCTCCTCGAGCAAGCGGAAGCCCTCCGCACTGCCCATGCCGCGCCCGCCGGAGACAACGATTTCGGCCGCCGTCAACTCCGGGCGCTCGGAGTGGGTCAACTCCTCGGCAAGCACCTCCGAGAGCCCGCTGTGCGGCTTGGCCTCGAGCCCCTCGATCGCGACCGCGCCGTCTGTCCTCGGCGCGGCATCGAATGCCGTGCTGCGAACGCTCACGATCTTGATCGCATCCGTCGACTGCACCGTGACCAAGGCGTTGCCGGCGTAGATCGGTCGCACGAAACAATCCGGTCCCTCGATATGGACAATGTCCGAGATCATCGCCACATCCAACTGAGCGGCCACCCGGGGCAAAAAGTTTTTGCCGAAGGTGCTCGCCGGCGCCAGAACGTGGGTATAGCCAGTGGCGAGATCCGCCACCAAGGCGGCGAGATCCTCGGCTGTGGGCCGCGCGTAGTGCGCGGCGTCGCAGTGACGCACCTTGCTCACCCCGTGCACCTGCCCCGCTTGCTCGGCCACATCACGACAATCGTGGCCGACGACGAGCACCTGCACGTCGTCGCCAAGGCGGGCGGCGGCGGTAAGGGTCGCCAATGTCGTATCGGATAGCCTCACGTTGTCGTGCTCGGCGACGACCAAAACACTCATCTCAGAGCACCCTCGCTTCGTTGTGCAGCTTATCCACCAGCTCGGCGACACTGGCCACTTTCACCCCGCCGCGCCGCGGCGGCGGCTCGCTCACCCGCAGCGTCCTGAGCCGCGGCACGACCTCGACACCCAGCTCCTCGACGCTCATGCTCTCCAACGGTTTTTTCTTTGCTTTCATGATGTTGGGCAGCTTGATGTAGCGTGGCTCATTGAGTCGCAGATCAGCGGTTACGACCGCCGGCAGCTTCAACCGCACGGTCTGGTTGCCGCCGTCGATCTCGCGGGTTACGGTCACCGAGTCCCCGGCGAGCGCCACCGCGCAAGCAAAGGTTCCCTGCCCCCAGCCCAGCAAGGCGGCCAGCATCTGACCTGTCTGGTTGCAATCGTCGTCGATCGCCTGCTTGCCCATGATCACCATTTGGGGGGCCTCCTGCGCCACCACGGCCTTGAGCACCTTGGCCACATCCAACGGCTGGAGCTCCGTTTCCGTAGTGATCAGCAGCGCGCGGTCCGCGCCCATCGCAAGCGCCGTGCGCAGGGTCTCGCGACACGCCGGCCCGCCGATGGAGACGGCAACGATCGACTCGACGTGCCCCGCTTCCTGCAGCCGGATCGCCTCCTCCACGGCGAGCTCGTCAAACGGGTTCATCGACATTTTCACATTGGCTGTCTCCACGCCGCTGCCGTCCGCCTTTACCCGTACCTTGACGTTGTAGTCGATCACGCGCTTGACCGGTACCAACACCTTCATGAGAACTCCCACTCCTCGTGTGGACTCCCGAATCGTCGACTCCGCTCGGCCTGCCGCGAGCGCCCTTGCACGGGCGCCGCCAACCGACAACCACGTCCGACTCCCATCGCGGGCCCATAGCGCAAAGCCGTGCCTAGCGTGCCGGCATGCGCAGGGCGCCGTCGAGACGAATGACTTCCCCGTTCAACATCGTGTTCTCGATAATATGTTCGGCGAGCGCCGCGAACTCATGCGGGTGCCCGAGCCGGGGTGGAAACGGGGTCTGTTGCCCGAGCGCCGTACTCACGGCCTCGGGCAAACCCGCCATCATGGGCGTTTCAAACACGCCAGGCGCGATCGTCACCACCCGAATACCGTGCGCGGCGAGCTCGCGCGCAAGCGGCAAGGTCATGCCCGCGATACCCGCTTTGGAAGCCGCATACGCGGCCTGACCGATTTGCCCATCGTAGGCCGCCACCGACGCGGTATTGATGATAACACCGCGCTCGCCCTCCGCCCCGGCGTGTCCTTGCGCCATGGCGCTTGCCGCGAGGCGGATTGCATTGAAGGTACCCACCAGATTGATTTCAACCGTCCTGGCAAAGAGGTCGAGGGGATGGGGCTCGCCGTCCCGTCCGACGACCTTGCATCCCACCACCGTACCCGCGCAGTTGACGAGTCCGTGCAGCCCGCCGAACGTCTGCACCGCGCGGGTTACAGCCTGCCGCATCGGCTCGGCCCGAGTCACGTCGACCGCGGCGGCGCGTGCGCGCTTACCGAGTTCCTCCGCCAATGACTGCGCCGCGCTCGCATTGATGTCCGCCACCACCAGCCGGCCGCCATGGGCCGCCAACCGCCGCGCGGTCGCCTCACCGAGCCCGGAAGCCCCGCCGGTGACCAGGAACACATTGCCGTCGACTTGCATCCGTCAGCGCCCCCCCCGTGCGAGTGGCATCCCCAGTGACCGCCGTCAACAGCGGCTTGGGCCGCATTGATTGACGTTAACGTAAACGTAATTAGACTAAGTATACGACCACCCGCGAAGTGACGCCGCCACGCGCTCCAGTCGCGAGCGCGCCACACGCCGGCAGCGGTCGCTCAGGGGTGAGATCATGCCAAAGAAGGTTCCCCTTTTCTTCGACGGTCAGTTCACGGACAGTGAGGCCGAGGAGTGGCTCGCGGTCACGGACCCGGCTACCAACAAGGTGATCGCCGAGTGCCCGGTGACACTGGAGGCGGAAATCGAACGGGCGATCGCCTCCGCCAAGGCCGCCCAACGGCAGTGGCGAGAAGTGGCCGTGCCCGAGCGGGCGCGCTATCTGATGCGCTACCAGGAGCTGCTCAAGGCGCATCGGGAGGCAATCGCCGAGACGCTCGCCGAGGAAACCGGCAAAACGCTTACCGACGCCAACGGCGAAGTGTGGCGCGGTATCGAGGTCGTTGAGCATGCCATGGGCCTGCCCACGCATCTGATGGGGGAGACGCTCGCGAACGTCGCCGCCAAGATGGACACCACCAGCTGGCGGCAACCGTTGGGGGTCTGCGCGGGTATCACACCCTTCAATTTCCCGGCGATGATCCCGCTTTGGATGTTTCCCCTGGCGATCGGCTGCGGCAACGCTTTCGTGCTCAAACCCTCAGAGCAAGACCCGCTCACACCGATGTGCCTGGCCGAGCTCTTTGGGCAGGCCGGATTTCCGCCGGGATTGCTGCAGATCATTCACGGCGATAAACGGCAGGTCGACATTTTGCTCGAGCACCCCGATATTCGCGCGGTTTCCTTCGTCGGCTCACCCGCTACCGGCCAGCACATCTATCGCACCGCCACGGCACACCTAAAGCGCGTGCAATGCATGGTCGGCGCCAAAAACCACATGGTGGTGATGCCCGACGCCGATAAGCAGCAGGTGATCGAACACTTGGTGGGCGCCGCCTGCGGTGCCGCCGGGCAGCGTTGCATGGCCATCTCGGTGGCCGTGCTGGTGGGCAGACAGACGCGGGCGTGGGTCGAGGAGTTGCGCTCGGCGATGGTTCGGATCCGGCCGGGCCCGGCATCGGATCCCAGCGCCGCCTACGGGCCACTGATCAGCCGCCGTGCCAAGGCGCGCGTTGTACAGATCGTAGGCGAGGCCGCACGAGAAGGCGCCAAGATACTCCTTGACGGGCGCAGCTACAGCGTCGAGGGCTTCCCGGACGGAAACTGGATCGGTCCCACGCTGATCGACGAGGTCACGCCCGCCATGGGGTGCTATCAAGAGGAGATTTTCGGACCCGTGCTCGCCGTGATGCATGTCGATACGCTCGACGAGGCGATCGCGCTGGTCAACAGCAACCCCTATGGCAACGGCACCTCTATTTTCACCGCTTCCGGGGCCGCTGCCCGCAAATACCGCCAAGAAATCGAGGTCGGCCAGATCGGGGTCAATCTTCCGATCCCGGTGCCCTTACCCTTCTTCTCCTTCACCGGCAGCAAGGGCTCTTTTTACGGAGACCTGCATGCCTATGGCAAGGATGCGGTGCGCTTCTACACCGAGACCAAGACGGTGATCGAGCGATGGTTCGAAACGGACATCGAAGCGGAGGACGGCCCCAACATGACCATCAGCCTACGCTGAGATAGCGCCCGGTGGCACCCAACCACCTCGTCCAGGATTACCCGCCGCCGGTTGCCGCCTCTTTCGCGGCGCGATTTCCGTATGTTGCCCGGAGCACCAGAATCGGAGGACTACCGGCATGGAGTTCGCACCCACCGAAGATCAGACCGCCTTCCAGAATGCCGCGCGGGATTTCGCGCGCCGCGAGCTGATGCCCAATGCGGCGCGCTGGGACGCGGAATGCCTCTTCCCGAGGGAGACCATCGCTCTCGCGGGCGAGCTGGGCTTCTGTGCCATCTACACGCCTGAAGCCATGGGCGGCCTGGGACTCTCGCGGCTGGACGCCACCTTCATATTCGAGGAGCTCGCCGCGGGATGCACGTCGACGGCCGCCTATATGACGATCCATAACATGGCGACCTGGATGATCGCCACCTGGGGCAGCGACGCGCTCAAGACGGACTGGGGAGCGGATCTCAGCGCTTCCCGCAAGCTCGCGAGCTACTGTCTCACCGAACCGGGCGCCGGCTCCGACGCCGCCTCGCTGCAGACCACCGCGCATCGCAGCGGGCAGCACTACCGCATCAACGGCAGCAAGGTCTTCAGCTCCGGAGCGGGCGCCACCGAGTTGCTGCTGGTCATGGCCCGCACCGGAGAAGCGGGGGCAAAAGGCGTCACCGCCTTTGCCGTGCCGGCCGACAGCGCCGGCGTGAGCTATGGACGCAAGGAGGCGAAGATGGGCTGGAACAGCCAGCCGACACGGTCCATTACATTCGAGGACGTCCGCGTTCCCCTCGACTACCGGCTGGGTGGCGAAGGTGAGGGCTTCAAGATCGCCATGCAGGGGCTGGACGGTGGCCGGGTCAATATTGCCACCTGCTCGGTGGGCACCGCGCAGACGGCTTTGGAGGCCGCCCGCGGCCATTTGCAGCAACGCCGTCAGTTTGGTCGTGCCCTCGCCGAGTTTCAGGCCCTGCAGTTCAAGTTCGCCGACATGGCCACGGAGCTGGTGGCCGCCCGGCAGCTGGTGCGCCTCGCGGCCTGGAAGCTGGATCGGCGCGATCCGGATGCCACCACGTACTGCGCCATGGCGAAGCGCCTCGCCACGGACATCGGCTTTCGCGTCTGCGATGACGCCCTGCAGCTCTATGGGGGCTACGGCTACATTCGCGAGTACCCCCTCGAGCGCCACGTGCGCGACACGCGCGTGCACCGGATTCTCGAGGGGACCAATGAGATCATGCGGGTGATCATCGCACGGCGTATGCTAATGGAGGGCGCCACCGAGGAAATCCGCTGAGCGCACGCATTGGCATTGTGCTCCCGCCGAGCCGGCTCGAAAGGAAAACGCGCGCGCTCAGCGCGAACCTGAGGCGCCCTCGAAGTGCTGCTGTATCCCTTGCAAGGCGGTGCTCATCTGGCCGCGCATGGTCTCGCTGTAGTACCAGGCAATGAGCCGGTCGTAGGGATTGAACCCGGTATCCCCCGATACGGTCCAGGTCAGGCGACTGCCGCCCGACGCGGCTTCGGCCTGGAAACGGCCGCGGCGCGCAGGGCCATCGTTGGTCTGCCGCCAATAGCTCAACTCATGGGGCTCGACCTGGAGCAAGTGCCACACGGTGGTTTTGGGCCCCATCTTCCATACCTGCTCGGCGTCGGCGCTGCCGGCATCCCCCCGATAGGAGAATTCCGAGCCGGGAAAACGCTGCGTGTTCCACACACTCCACTGCCGCCACGTTCGAAAATCGGCCAGGTAATCGATTAGCTCACGCGGCGAGGCGGCCACCGGCGCGCTGACCGCCACCTGCCACCTCGAGCCCATGGCGAAACCCGCCAGCCCGGCGCAAACGACGATCGCCAGCAACCCTAGTATGATCGCGTATTGCCCGCGCATCTCACGAACCTGCCGGACTCAGGGGGAACGCAAAGTCAGGGCGTAAAAACGCTCGAAGGGTCACCGGTTTTTCATTGAAAAGCGTCATTGCGCGCCTAAGCCCTTTATTGAAGTGTTTGTATTCGACGAGCACCCGTTGACGGGTACCTGGCTCAATCGAGCGCCGGCGCCACGTTGCCTACCTGTCACACATCGTAAGGCCATGCCGAATTTATCATAGATAGCACACCCCCGTTATGCCGCGCGCTAGCGCAAACAGAACATCGTAGCTGGGCGGTCAAATTCGTATGTTCTCGATTTTTCGGTGATACCCGTTTCGATGCAGCACTGCAACGCCGCCTTTTGTCGCCGGCTTCCCTGCGGCGGTTAAAGCGCTGCGCCGGCTCCTTCGGGTGATCCCGATCAGAACCCGCCCATCCACAGCGGTGATATCTGATACGGCATACGGCATGGACTTGCTTGGGCGAAAGACGGACGAACCGCAGCCTGGCGGTGATGCTCTCCCGCCCGTTCTGCAGGTATCATGCGCCGCACAGTGCTCGCGTATGGGCTGCGTCCGGATCGTTTGCCTCATTTCAGGTGGCCCGGGCAGGCCCGTGCGCGGCCGCATCGATTTGCGAACAAAACCGTGCCGGTGTCGCAAGAGCAGGAAGTGCCATGCGCGATCAGCCCGTCACCTTCGAGGAACGCCCCACCGCTAACGGCCGTAAGCTCGGTGTCGCCCGACTGAACGCCGAGCGTTCGCTCAACGCCCTCAGCCAGGCCATGATCGATCTGCTGCGCCCAAAGCTCACCGCTTGGGCACGGGACCCGGCACTCGCCTGCGTGGTGCTCGAGGGCAGCGGCGCGAAGGCCTTCTGCGCCGGCGGCGATGTGATCGGCCTGTATGAGTCCATGCGCGCCTGCCCCGGCGGTCCGAACCCGGTGGCGGAACGCTTCTTCGAGACCGAATACCGTCTTGACTACCAGATCCACACCTACCCCAAACCGGTACTCTGCTGGGGGCACGGCATCGTGATGGGGGGCGGGCTGGGTTTGATGGCAGGCGCGAGCCATCGTGTGGTCACCGAGGCCTCGCACATTGCCATGCCGGAAATCACGATCGGACTCTACCCCGACATCGGCGGCACTTGGTTTCTCAATCGCATGCCGGCTCGGGTCGGATTGTTCCTGGGGCTCACCGGAGCCGCAATGAACGCCGGCGACGCGCTCTACGTCGGTCTCGCCGATTTCTTCATCCGCGCCGAGCAACGCGGCGAGCTCGAAAGCGCCCTTTGCGCCGCGGACTGGAGCGAGGATACCGAGTGCAACCGCACCCGCCTCTCCGCGCTGTTGCGCCGCTTCGCCGAGGTGAGCCGCAGCGCGTGCCCGTCATCCAATGTGCTTGCGCACCGGCATGTGATCGATGAGATAACCGATCAGTACCACCTCGACACCCTCGTGGCGAAGCTGCAGCGCCATGAGGGCGATGACGGTTGGCTCGCGAGCGCCGCCAAAGCCGTGAGCGAGGGCTCGCCCACCTCGGCGCGGGTGATCTTCGAGCAGTATCGCCGGGGCCGCCTGCTCTCGCTGAAAGAGGCATTCATGCGGGAACTCGTCATGTCGGTGCACTTCACCCGTCAACATGACTTTGCCGAAGGCATTCGGGCACGGCTCATCGATCGCAGCGGCAACCCGCAATGGCAGCCCTCGACGCTCGCGGCGGTGAGCGAGGCAAGCGTCGAGGCCTACTTCCTTCCACCCCCGGAGCTTCGGCCGAATCCCTTGACGGATCTGTAAACGCTCTTCCGGGCGGCGGGGTATCCGTTTAATGTGCCATCAGCACCGGCAGCGTCATGTCCCGCAGGACACTGCGGCTGGCGCCGCCCAGGATGATCTCACGCATCCGGGAACGTCCGTAGGCGCCCATGACGATCAGATCGGCCCGGAACCCCGCGGCGCTCGTAAGCAGGGCCGCGCCAATCCGCGTATTGTCGAGCACCGCTTGCTCGGCCTGCGCCGAGACGCCGTGGCGTGTGAGGTGCGCGGCGATGTCAGCAGCGCCGAGATCGCTACTCCCTTGCGCGGCACCCTTGGGCGTCAAGGCCAGGATGCGCACTTCCTCCGCCGCTCGCAGCAGCGGTAACGCATCGTGCAGTGCGCGGGTCGCCTCCCGGCTGCCGTTCCATGCCGCCAACACCCGCCGGCCGATCGGGTAGGCGCCCCACGTGCGGGGCATGGCCAACACCGGCCGACCCGACATGAGGGCCACGAGCCCCGGGAAATCTCCCGCGAGCCCCATGTCAGTGTTTTCCGGGTCGATCTGACCGATCACGGCGATGTCGGCATAGCGCGCATGCATCGCCACCTCTTCGGCGACGGCGGCGGGGGTCAGTGGCTCCACGGCACGCCATTCGCTACTCACGCCGTCGCGTGCCGCACGCTCCTCGAAGGCCTGACGCAGCCGCTCGCCGCGCTCATGGGCGGCTTCCCGCTGACGACGGACGAGGTCCTGCGGGAAAAAATCGGAGGAGAACTCGGGCAGCAGCACGGCCGATGTCACGGCGAGCCCGATCACGTGCGCGTCGGTACGTTGCGCAAGCTCGATGGCGACGTCGAGGCGCTGCGCGTTCTGCGTGCTCTCATCGACAAATACCAGAATGTCCCGATAGCCCATGAATGATTCTCCCACTTTCCTGGCCGGGCGAATTGCCTTGACGCCACGGGCTCCTTGAACGCTCCGACCGACGGAGCACCGAGCCCTGCGATCCTTACGCAGGATTCCAAGCGCTAGCGAGCGTTTCAGCCGCGGTGGTGCCGGCCCGCGTTTTGAACCCCTCAATGCAACTTGAGCGTCGTTCACGATCGGCGGTCTGTCATTCTGTACATTAACGTTTACGTAAACGACAATTATCAATGTACAACCAAAGTCAAGGCACAACCAGAGCAACATCCATTCGGTGAACACCACCTACACCATCGGCGAGCTGGCCACGGAATTCGGCGTGACGGCTCGGGCGATACGCTTCTACGAGCACCAGGGTCTGCTGGCGCCGCGGCGCATCGGACAACGACGGCTTTATCGCCGCGGCGAGCGCGCGCGTCTGAAGCTGATCCTGCGCGGCAGGCGACTGGGCATGTCGCTCGCCGAAATCAAGGAGCTCTTCGAGCTCTATGAGCTTGTCCAGGGCGAGGAGCGCCGACTCGAGCGTTACCTCGCGCTGCTCGGCGAGAGACGTCAGATGCTGCTGCGTCGACGCCAGGACGTCGACGATGCGCTTGCCGAGCTGGAGGAATCCGAACGACGCTGCCGATCGCTCCTGGAGCGCAAGCAAGCGGCGCAGGACGCAAGGCGCACGGCGCCGCTCGATGCCTGAGCGGTGCCGGGTGGCCGGCCGAACGGGCTGCCATCCCCTAGGTCGACACCCGTGGCCCTGGTTTTCGAGGGGCTCGGGAAAGCGCCCGGGGCTCGCATCACGCACCGCGACTGACAGGCGAGAGGATCCGTCATCACAGGGAGATATCCCATGGATTTGCCCGGTCTGAACTTCGCGCTCGGAGAGGAGATCGATATCCTCCGTGAGTCCGTGCGGGAACTCGCGGTGAACGAGATCGCACCCCGTGCCGAGGCCATAGACCGCACCAATGAATTCCCGCGCGCGCTGTGGCCCAAAATGGGCGAGATCGGGCTGCTCGGCATCACCGTCGAGGAGGGCTACGGCGGCAGCGCCATGGGCTATCTCGCGCAAATCGTCGCCATGGAGGAGATCAGCCGCGCCTCGGCATCGGTCGGCCTGTCCTACGCGGCTCACTCCAATCTCTGCGTCAATCAAATCCGCCGGCACGGCACGCCGGACCAAAAACGCGCGCACCTGCCCAGGCTGCTCAGCGGCGAGCACGTCGGCGCGCTTGCCATGAGCGAACCGGGCGCCGGTTCGGATGTCGTCGCCATGCGACTGCGCGCCGAGAAGCAGGGGGACCGCTACCGCCTCAACGGCACGAAGATGTGGACCACCAACGGACCGCAAGCCGATACCTTGGTGGTGTATGCCAAGACCGACTCCGAGGCGAACGCCAAGGGCATCACGGCCTTCATCGTGGAGCGGGGTTTCAAAGGCTTCGCCACGGCGCAGAAACTCGACAAGCTCGGCATGCGTGGCTCCGATACCTGCGAGCTGGTATTCGATGATTGCGAGGTGCCGGCGCAAAATGTGCTCGGCGAGGAGAACGCGGGCGTTGGGGTACTGATGAGCGGGCTCGACTACGAGCGGGCCGTTCTGGCCGCCGGCCCCTTGGGGATCATGCAGGCGTGCCTGGACGTGGCTCTGCCCTATACCCACGAGCGGCAGCAGTTCGGCCAGCCCATCGGCGAGTTCCAGCTCATCCAGGCCAAGCTCGCTGACATGTACACCCATCTGCACGCCTGCAAAGCTTATGTCTATGCCGTGGGGGCGGCCTGCGATCGCGGTGATGTCACGCGCAAGGACGCGGCCGGGTCGATCCTCTATGCCGCGGAGCGCGCCACGCAGATGGCGCTGGAGGCCATTCAGGTGCTGGGCGGCAACGGATACATCAACGAGTATCCCGTGGGACGCCTGCTGCGCGATGCCAAACTCTACGAAATCGGCGCCGGAACATCCGAGATCCGGCGCGTACTGATCGGCCGCGAGCTCTTTCAGGAGTCCGCGTAGCAGTTGACGGCCGCGGCTCGCCGGCAAGGGGTACCGGAGCACAAAGGGCATGGGCGTCATTCACAGCAAAATCCATACGGGCTCCGCGCAGTTTCGCCGCAACCGCGCCGCAATGACCGCACTGACCGAGGATTTGCGCGCCCAAGTCCAACAAGTCAAGCACGGGGGCAGTGACACGGCCCGCCGCCGCCATCTCGACCGCGGCAAGCTGCTGCCGCGCGACCGCATCCGGGTGCTGCTGGATCCGGGGTCGCCGTTCCTGGAGCTCTCGCAGCTTGCGGCTCACGGCGTCTACAGCGAGGCCATTCCCGCCGCCGGTATCATCACCGGTATCGGCCGGATCGCCGGCCGCGAATGCATGGTGGTCGCCAACGACGCCACCGTTAAGGGCGGCACGTATTACCCGCTGACCGTCAAAAAGCACCTTCGCGCCCAGGAGATCGCCGCCCAGAACCGCCTGCCCTGCATTTACCTCGTGGACTCCGGCGGGGCTCATCTGCCCAGTCAGGACGAGGTATTTCCGGATCGCGAGCACTTCGGACGCATTTTCTACAATCAGGCCAACCTATCGGCCGCGGGGATCCCGCAGATTGCCGTGGTCATGGGCTCGTGCACGTCCGGCGGCGCTTATGTGCCGGCAATGGCCGATGAGAGCGTCATCGTGCGCAATCAAGGCACGATATTCCTCGGCGGCCCACCCCTGGTGCGAGCCGCTACCGGCGAGGAGGTCAGTGCCGAGGAGCTCGGCGGCGCGGAGGTGCATGCGCGGACCTCCGGCGTCGCGGATCACTACGCGCTCAACGATGCCCATGCGCTCGGGATCACGCGACGCATCGTCCGCCATCTTAACGCTCGCAAGCGCTGCGAGCTGACGGTGCGCGAGCCGCAGCCACCCCGCTACGATCCCGGCGAGCTGCACGGCGTCGTCTCCGCCGATCCCAAGCAGCCTTACGACGTGCGCGAGGTCATCGCACGCATTACCGACGCCAGCGAGCTCGACGAGTTCAAGGCACTCTAT
>NZ_JBXWZQ010000086.1:0-12842 GCF_059432795.1 Nitrococcus sp.
TGGCCGGCTCGATACTCGGGGCATTCCCGTGGTATTTCGCCGGGCGTCTGCTCGGCGAGCAGCGTTTGAAGGCGTGGGCGGGGCGGCATGGCCGGTGGCTCACCGTCACGCCGGGAGATGTCGACAAGGCGCTGAATTGGTTCATTCGTCACGGCGGCAAGGCGGTCTTCTTCGGGCGGCTGATACCCACCGTGCGGACATTGATCTCGGTGCCGGCCGGCTTTGCCTGCATGAACTTCCTGCGGTTCTTGTGCTATTCGATCGCCGGCACGCTGCTCTGGTCCGGGCTACTGGCCTGGGCGGGCTACCTTCTCGAGAGCCGCTACCGTGCGGTCGCCGATTACGTCGGTCCCCTGTCCACGGCAGTGCTCGTGGCGCTCGTGTTGATCTACCTCTGTCGGCTCGTCCTGTACCGCAACCCGGCCGGATTGCGGCGCTAACAAGCGCACACCGATGCCGCCAGTACACGACGGCAATGGAAAATGCGGAAAAATGAAGCGAGCCGCCCCCGGATCGACGAGCGCCGGCTGGTAGGAGCGCCGCTCAACCACATTCAGGGAAGGGGCGCCGTGCATCGAGCACCTACCCGGCCTTCGGCTCCCGGACGCTCGGCAGGGGATGGGAGAGACGGTCATCGAAAGAATGCGTAGAGGTGGATTGGATTTCAAAAAGCGCAGATCGCCAGCGCCTAGCGCACAGCCTAGATCTCATGGGGGACGGCCCGTTCCATCACCGGCTGGTCACATTGATTGAGGCGGCTTTTTTATGAACAATACAAAACTCGCTCTGATCCACATCACCGCTGCGGCCGCGTTAGCATTGGCCACCGCTTGTGCACCTCAGCCAATCATTTACGTTGATCAAGCCAATAAGAGTGGCCCGTGGGATGGGAGCAAAACACATCCATTCAAGACTATTCAGGATGGCCTTAACAAGGCCAAGATCAACGCCGGAGAGATCGTGGAGGTTCGCGGCGGGGTATATGCAGAGAGTTTGGTCATGAAGCCCGGCACCGTGCTGCGCAGGGCAGCCGACGCAGGGTCGGTTGTCATTCAGGGCACCGCAGGGAAACCAACGATCCTGGCGAAAGACTATGATGCGATATCCGGTTTTCTCATCGAGGCTGGCACGCCAGCTGTGCTGTTCAAGCTAGCGGCAGACGAGCCGCCTGTGCCGGATGCGCTGACGTCCGTTGCCAACTGCAAGATCGAGGCAACTGATGCAATCCAGATCGAAACGAGCAACTCCCTCAGTTTCGGCTCCGAAACGCACCGCAAGTTCGAAATGTGGACAGCCAACAACTGGATTCTCCCGGCCAGCGGTGGGGGTGGCGGCGGGACAGGGATTCGCGTTAGCCTCGTTGGGCCCAAGACCGGAGAACTCTCCCTAAAGCTTAGAGTCGCGGATAACGTCATCCAGCAGAAATCCACTGCCATCGACGTGCAGGCCATAGGCCAAGGACCGAACCCGGGTGGAATAACACGCGCGCTTGCCGCAGGCACGCTCGATAACAATCTTCTCTTTTTCAACGGCGCCGGCATCCGGCTGACCGGCGAGAACCTGGGCAGCGCCGAACCCACGATCTTCAACAACACCATCGCACATAACAGCTCTCACGCTATCGTTGCCGACGCTGCAAGCGGTCCAGACGGCGACTCCGCGACACACCCCGACGTAATCAATAACGTCATTGCCATGAACCAGGGATTCGGCTATCTGGAACTCGCCAAGAAGACTTCGGCGAAGACCCTCTCGCACAATCTCTTCTTTCAAAACAGCCAGGGCCATTACCAGGACGAAGACAGCGGTTCGGTCATCAACACGCAGACGGGCCTTAACACGCCGATTGTGAGCAACAAAGTGGTCTTCGTCAGTGGCGAAGGCAACGTCGTTGCGGACCCTCGATTCATACAGGGCACTTTCTCATGGAACGGAAAAACCTGGGGCCAGGAAAAGGCGGGGAGCTATTTTCTACAGCACGCGGCTAGCTCGCCCAGCCCCGGGATCGATAAGGGGCTCGGCACGGCCATGCAGGCGGGACTTCACCTAAAGTCAACCCGAACGGATTTCAAACCGGACTCCGGCACCGTAGACCTCGGCTTTCACTATAGGGAGCCCTATGCCGAATGAATCGTCAAAACTAGGGTCTGTTGACAATTAAACCAGCCAGATGAAGCTGGCGACGAGCGCGATGAACGCGGAGAAGCGGCTGGCGAGCTTCTCGTAACGGGTGGCGATGCGACGGAAGTGTTTGATCCGGCAAAAGAAGCGTTTGACGAGGTTGCGATGCTTGTAGTGGTGTCGGTCGAAATCGCGCGACAGGCGGCGATTCGATTTGGGCGGGATAACGGCAGCCGCACCGCTTCGTTCGATGACCGCAATCAAGCCGTCGGCGGCGTAGGCCATGTCGGCGACCACGGCCTTGCTTGGGATGCCCGCGATCAACGCCTCGGCGCAGGGCGGATCGTGGTGCTGACCGCCGGTCAGCGGCCAACGGGCGAGGTGGCCCAAGCCCTTGACGAGGCTGTGAATCTTGGTGCTCAGTCCGCCGCGCGAGCGCCCCAACGCTTGCGGACCGTTTTTTTTGGCGCGCCCGCGGCGTGCTGGTGGGCTCGAACGATGGTGGAGTCCAGGAAGACCTCCTCGAAATCGGCGTCTTTGGCCAGTTCGGCGAACACGCGATACCACATGCCACGATTGGACCAGCGCGCGAAGCGCTTGTTGCGCTGTTCCACGGACCAAACACTTCCGGTAGATCGCGCCACGGTGAGCCGGTGCGGGCCCCCCGCAGCACCGCCTCGACGAACAAGCGGTTGTCTCTGGCGGTGACGCCGCAATCGCCGGCCTTGCCCGGCAGCATCGGTTCAATGCGTTCGAACTGGTCATCGCGAAGAATCAACCGTGGAATGTCTCCAGCTTCATCAATGCGTTGGAGAAGTAGCTTAAACTTAAATGTGAAAATACCCTAGTAGTTGAGAATCCGCCGCCAAGCTACGGGCGAACTGCGACCGCGGGCGGTGAGACCCTCAGCCTCGTTGGCCCGTGCCGCAAGTAGTGCTGCAGTCCACATCGCAGCAGTTTCCGGGCACTGGAGCGCCGCAAGGGTTATGTGCTAGGAGGCGGCGCTCAGACAACGGCGCTCAGAGCTCAATGGAGGTGGGATGCCGGAGTTGCCGGACGTCGAGGTGTTCGGGCGGGGCATCCGCGAGCAGGGGCTGCACCGCCGTATCGAAACGCTCGCTCTGCGCGACCCGGACCGGTTGCGCGGCGCCTCGCCAGGCGAGCTGGACGGGGCACTGCGTGGCTATGCGTTCGAGGCGGTACAGCGCCACGGCAAAATGCTGTGCGTCAAGGTGAGCTCCAACCGGTGGTTGGTCATGCATTTCGGTATGACAGGCTTCGTCGCGTTCTACAACGACTCGAGGGACGAGCCAGCCCACGCCCGCCTGGTAATTGGGTTCGACGATCGGGGCTGGTTCGCCTTCGATGATCAGCGCCGCTTCGGCTGGCTGGAGCTCATCGACGATGTCGCGGCTTATCTACGCTCCCAGAACATCGGCCGGGACGCGCTGAGCTACGATGAGGCGACCTTGCGCGGCTTATTCGCCGATAAGCACCGGATGATGGTGAAGACGGCCTTGATGGACCAGGAGAAAATCGCCGGAATCGGCAATGTTTACTCGGACGAGATCCTTTTTCAGGCTGGGGTGCGACCTGATCGCAAGGCCGGAGAGCTAAATGATGCCGAGGTCAAAGCGATTCAAGCCCAGATGCGCGCGGTGCTCCAGGCGGCCGCGGAGTCCGACGCCGATCCGGCGAAGATGCCGCACGACTGGCTGACCCCGCACTGGGGAACCGACGGTCCCTGCCCGAGGTGCGGGTGCGCCCTAACGAGACTCAAGGTGAGCGGACGCACCGCCTACTCCTGCCCGCACTGTCAGCTCTGAGCGCCGGCCGGCATCTGCATATCGATGGCTGCTCAAGCCAGGCAAGCACACGTGCCCCACCGACTATTTCAGCCCGATCCTCGCTGGCGGCTTTGCCGAACCTATTGCCGCAGTAGCGAGGTGTTGGGCCTAGGGCAGCATGCCAGCAAGGAGCCGGACGCTGAGCAGCGTTTCAAGGAAGTCGGTGAAGCCTATGAGCTGCTCAAAGACCGTAAGGAACGGAAGGAAAACACCGTCACCGCGCTCGGCGCCATCCGCATGCCCGCCTTGCGACACAGGGCTGACGCGCTTAGGCGGTGCTTTGCTGACCGATAGGCTCTATCTCAAAGGGCAGCATCTCCTCGCACAAGCGGATGTGCTCGTCGAGCTGTTGCTCGTTATCCGCCCCAATAAACACCACACCGAGCTCGAAGGAGTAGGAGTCCTGGTGGAGCATGTCGGAGAGCGCCATGTCCTCGCGGACATTGAGTTCTACGCAGGCGCCGGGGAAGCGCTCCTCAACGCGCTGGATCTCCGCCTGCGACGGGGCCCGGCGCACGATACCATCATCGAACACACGGATCATGTGTTTCGCGGCGATGGCATAACGGCCTTGCCCCTTATACATCCGTGGTGGGAACCCTAGGCCGACGTCGACCATGACCTGTAAATGGGGCGCACCGTCGACAAGTTCAAACAAGGCTGCATGCGAGCGTGACACTCGCGAGTTGATCTCCAGCAACCAGATCCGGTCATGCTGAGCATCATGGTAGAACTCGATATTGAACGGCGCGTCGTTATAGCCGATGTGCGTTATGAATCGCTGCGCGTATTCGATCATGCGCCGCTGGACCGCCTCGGGCAGCTGCGAGGGATAGCGGTAACGCGTCAAAACCGAGCGATGTTGGGAGTGGCGTGCCGTATCGATCACGCCGTAGATGTGCGGCTCTCCGTTTAGCACATACCCCTCCAGTGTGCACTGCTCACCGGCCGAGATCATGCTCTCGGCGATACAGTGATGGCCGGTGACCTGGGCGATGTCATCAGGTAACTCGGCATAGGCGGCAACCTCGGTGAAGGGTCTTGCGAGCCGGCCAATCTTTTTGCAGATCATGGGTATAACTCGCCTGAGCGCTTCAGGCCCGTCGATGCGAAAGCCCAGCTGGGAGGAATGGGCTTTTACCGGCTTGATCCAGAACGGATAGGGGAGCTCAATCTGAGCAACCGGGTCGTCAGCAAACGGGTCAACTGCCTGAAAGCCGGGCACGCATTCGGGTATCGAACGAGCCTGCTCAACGCGGCTCCAGTACTTGTGCTCGCATTTCAGCACGGCCTCCAGAGAAGGGCCGCGCAACCCGAAAGGCTGGCGGAAAATGGGCAACAGCGCGCTGCTGGGGAAGTCCCAGTAGCTGACAATGGCATCCACTGAGCCGGCAAAGCCTTTTAGCTCGCTGAATCCATCGCCGAGCAGCTTCTCCACATGGTACTCGTCCGCGTGCACCACCTCATCAAGGGGCAATAGCGGACGTATTCTATAATCCTCGCTGTGATTCAGCTTGCGCAGCATTCGCTCGCCGAGCTCATCGTAGCCGAGCACGAAAACGTTCCACGGCATGGCTGGTCCTCTTACTTCGCAAGGTTTCTACCAACGTACAGAGTGAACAACATTACAGAAGGTTCCGGCGTCTGCCGTGGATAACTGCGCTTCCGCGGCCCGGCTTCTCGCTGCGTGGCGCGCAAGAGTCTCTAGAGCGAAAGCGCGAACTGCACTTCCCTCAGCGAGCTGATCTCGTCCGGGTTTACCCGGCGAAGTCCGTCGCGACGAGTGCTTGGAACCCATTGACACCCTTCATCTCGCGGCCTAAACGGGATGACAATGAGTCCCACGGTGACGCCGAGCCGGCTGTAAGCCGATTGCGATCCGATTGGCCGTGGCGAATTTGCCCGCCGAGTTGCGGACCATGACCTTCGATCACGATGCCCCGACTGAGGAGAGACGATATGAAAGCCGTCGGCTACACAAGCCCCGGTCCGATTGACCGCGAGGACGCGCTCATCGATTTCGAGATGGACAAGCCCAGTCCCACGGGACACGACCTTCTGGTCCGGGTGCAGGCGATTTCGGTCAACCCGGTGGATTTCAAGGTGCGCATGAAACGCCCGCCCGAGGGTGACCGCCCGGTCGTGCTGGGCTGGGATGCCGTCGGAGAAGTCGTCGAGACAGGCGAGAAGGTAAGGGCGTTCAAGCCAGGTGACATGGTCTGGTACGCAGGCGTCATCAACCGTCCCGGCACGAATGCCGAATTCCAGTTGGTCGATGAGCGCATCGTCGGCCGCAAACCGAAAACGGCATCGCTCGCCGAGGCCGCCGCGCTTCCATTGACGAGCCTGACCGCCTACGAGATGCTCTTCGACCGCCTCCGCGTGACCGACCCCGTGCCCGGCGCCGCGCCCGCGGTCCTGATTATCGGCGGCTCAGGCGGCGTCGGGTCGATTGCGATCCAGCTCTTGCGCGCGCTGACGGAGCTGAGGGTCATCGCGACGGCATCGCGGCGCGAAACCAAGGCCTGGGTGGGCGAGCTGGGAGCGCACCATGTGCTCGACCACAGCGAGCCCCTGATTCCGCAAATCGACGCAATCGGGCTTGGTCAGCCGGGATACGTCTTTTGCACCACCCACACGGATCAGTATGTCGACCAGAGCGCCGAGCTGATCGCGCCGCAAGGCCGGTTCGGCCTGATCGACGATCCGAAGACCCTCGATATCAAGCCGTTCAAGGCCAAAGCCGCCTCCATCCACTGGGAACTGATGTTCACCCGGCCCCTGTTTCAAACAGCCGACATGGCACGCCAGGGTGAGATTCTGAATGAGGTTTCAGCGCTGCTCGACGCGGGAAAGATCAAGTCGACCGCGACCGAAACACTGGGGAGCATCTGCGCCGAGAACCTCAAACGCGCCCATGCGGCTCTCGAGAGCGGGAAGGTGCGTGGCAAGCTGGTCCTGGAAGGGTTCTGAACCGTCTCCCTCGTCAGAGGCGAGCACGGCTTACGCCCGAAGTGATCGGCCGGCGTTCGTCATGGGGGTGCCGCCTATTCGCCCGCCTCTACCCGATTGCGGCCGAGCCGCTTCGCCTGGTAAAGCGCGCGGTCGGCGGCACGAATGAGATCCTCGGGTTTCTCTTTGACGCGTGTGCCGTCCATGTGCGCGGCGACGCCTCCCGACAAGGTGACGTGAACCTTGCTGTCCGCCGCCACCGGGTAGTGCTCGGCCTCGACCGCACCGCGGATGCGCTCCATGATTTTGCATGCCAGTTCCAAACCGGCCTCCGGAAGCAGCACCACGAACTCCTCGCCGCCGTAGCGGGCGATGAAGTCGTTGCCGCGCAGGTGGGCGCCGATCATCCCGGCAACGCGGGCGAGTACGGCATCTCCGCGCTGATGACCGTAGCGGTCGTTTATCGTTTTGAAGTGGTCGAGATCGAGAAACCCAAGACTCAGCGGCCGTTGCTGACGGGTGGCGGCCTCGAAGACCTGACCGATCACTTCGTCGAAACGCCGGCGGTTGAAAAGACCGGTCAGCGGATCGCGACGGGACAATTCCTGCAGCTCAACGGTCGTCCGTTCGGGCTCACTCGCCCGGCGGTTGGCTTCGCTGGCATGCTGCAGCAGCTCGAGGTAGCGCATGACCAGCAGCTCGCGGGCCTCATCCGTGACACCGATGGCTTGTTGATTCGACAGCAGCGGTGTCTCGAACAGCTCCTCGATCTCCGGCAGCGAGTCCGCGACCTGCCGCAGAACCGCCCCCAGCACGGCACCATCGAGTGCCAGCCAACGCTCGTTCGCGCTGGCCACGGCGGCGGTGGCGGTCTCGGTGTCGGCCGCCAGATAAATGTCCGCGATGTGGCGCGATACGCCAAGGCAGGCGATGAAGGGGCGCAGGTGCTCGGCCTCGTTGGGGATCTCTCCGCTATGGATGGCCGCCGTGGCAAGGGGGAGGTAGTCCGGCAGCCCCCACTCGCGCATGATCCAAGCGCCGGCCTCGCCGTGGTCGGTACCCAGCTGATCCCGTTCCCGCGCCATGAGCGTCTCGTGGGGCAGTGAGGCATCGAGCAGCTCGGGATAGCGCTCGGGGAACACGGCGGCCAACACGAGCACGCCGATTTCCTGGAGCAGCCCGGTGAGAAACAGCTCCTCCAGCGCGTCGGCGTGGCAGTGCCGACCCAGCTCCCGGCAGGCCAAGGCGGACAGCAGGCACCGGCGCCAGAAGTGCTCCAGGTGGTGATGTCGGCGTTCACTGCCCTTGAGGCTCGTCGCCAGCGAGAAGCTCAAGGCCACGGTAATGGTGGAATTGAGCCCAAGGCGCATCACGGCCTGGTTCAGGCGGCTCGTGCGCCGTTGCTGTCCGAGCACGGGTGAGTTGGCCACGCGCAGGATTTTCGCGGTCAAAGCCGGGTCCTTGGAGATCAGCACGGCAAGCCGGTCGATCTCGATGTCCGGCTCGCGGGCCATCCTGACGATCCCCAACGCGACGCCGGAGAGCGTCGGCAGCTTGGGACAGAACCGCAGCAGGTTTTCGATTTCTGCGTTCATCTTCGTTGTGAAACCGAATCCGTCGGGCACCCTCGCCTATCAGGCAGTCTCACCGAGGCGGCGCCTACATTGATGCTATACCGATTCGAATCTGACGGTGGTGGTCGTGGGATCCGCCGCCGACGGTATGCGAGAAACACTTTACCATGGGCAAGCGCAGCGTCTCGTAATTTGATCGCACTGTCGCGAAGGGCTGATAGGCGGCTTGCCGTGAATCGTTCGCGGCACCACATTGGCAATTTTGTCACTCGCGTGGCGTCTAAACTATCGTCTGTCCGGTTCGATGGCATCTCTCGGCGGCTATGGGTACGCTACTGAAACGCTTGGTGCTGGTTGTCCTGCTACTGTCCGCCGTGATGATCGCCGCGGTCGTGCTCTTCATCGATACTCCGCCGGTCAAGCACTTTGTCGCCGCGCGGATCAGCGACGCCATCGGCCGCCGGCTGACGATCGCCGGCGATATTGCGCTCGATTGGTCGCATACCCCCCGTTTGGAGCTCAACCGGGTGGCGCTCGCCAATGCCCCCTGGAGCGACTCGCCGACGATGCTGGCGATCGGCAAGCTCGGCGTGGAAATCGATCTCCTGGCGCTCGCGCACGGCGAGGTGGTTTTGCCGCACCTCGATGTCGAAGACTACCGGCTGCTGCTCGAGCGTTCGAGCGAGGGCATGGCCAATTGGCGCTTCGGCGAGGACGAAGCGCACGACGACGAGCCGGTCATCCCCCCGGTGATCGGTTCCCTGCAAATGCATCGGGGCACCGTTGTGTATCGGAACCGCTCGGCGGGGGGGAGCCGACAGGTGACGCTTGACCGCGTCCAGGGCGGTATCACGCAGCCAAAACGACGGCTCGAGCTCGCGGGCGCCGGTCGCATCGACGGCGAGCCGTTACGCGTGGCCGGAAAGATCACATTCGGCAACGAGGACAACGCGGAATCAGCGCAGCATCCTGTCGCGCTGGACGCGGCGCTCGGCGAGGCCCGTGCTCAGCTTGAGGGCAGGGCACGCAACCCGCTTTCGCTCGATGGACTCGATGCCGAGGTCTCGCTGCGGGGAGGGGCGCCGCTGGTGCTGCTGCCGGGCGGACCGGCGGGGCGCCTCACTGCCCGGCTCACGCGTGAGGGAGATGTCTGGCAGCTGCGATCGCTCCGCGCCCGTTGGGGAGAGAGCGAGTTCAACGGTCGGCTCAAATTGAAGCTCGGCGGGCAACGCCCGGCCATCACGGCAACGCTGGCCGCGCCGCGGCTCGATCTCACGCCGTTCTTCGAGGCACGGTCCGAGGCCGGGGGAAAAAACCGGACTCGTGCGCCGATCAAGCTCCCAACCGCGGCGCTGCGTTCGATCGATGCGGATATCCGGATGACGAGCGAGCGGCTTAAAGCATCCGGCGTAACGCTTTACGATCTGACCATGGACTTATCCCTGGACGCCGGCCATCTTTCCATCACACCGCTTCGAGCGAGGCTCGCCGGCGGCGAGGTGGCCTCCAGCCTGGACGTGCGTGCCGACAAGACACCGCCAAGATCGGCGCTCGAGCTGCGCCTCGCTGAGCTCGATCTGCGCAAGCTTCTGAGCGCGCTCGATATCCCCGTCGAAGGATTGGGCACCCTCGACGCGCAGCTCGAAATATCCGGCACCGAAGACTCCCTGGCGGACTGGCTCGCGGGTGCCGACGGCCGTCTCGCGGTCGTGATGCAGAAAGGCCGGCTGGATGCGCTTTTGCTCGAGTTGCTGACGGAGGATGTGACGGGCATCCTCGAAGCGCTCGCCGGCGTCGGTCAAGGCGCCAACCGGATCCGCTGTCTGATAGCCGATGCCGTGGTAAAAGACGGCGTGATGCAATGGCAACGCTTTCTCATCGATACCCCCGATACGAAGATCATTGGCGATGGCGTGGTTCACCTTGCGCAACATACGCTCGATATGAAGTTGTTGCCTCGGGACAAGGACTTCAGTCTGATCTCGGGCCAGGCACCGATTCACATCCGCGGGCGCTTCACCGATCCCGAGATCGCTGTCGATGAATCGGCGATGGCCGCCTCGTTGCTGGTTCCCATCGAGTTGGGTCTGAGCGAGAACGCCGCCTGCCAGGAGCTTGCCCGGGCGGCACGAGAGCACCTCTAAGCAATAAGGAAAAAAGCGATGCAAGCAGCGGTTGAGGAAAAAGAGGCCACACACCTTTTCGAGGAGGTGGACGAGGCGCTCAAGCGGGGGGACGACGAGTACCTGCATGCGCTGCTGAACCCGCTAGAAGCCGCAGAGCTTGCTCACGTGCTCGATGCGTTCCCGCACAACGTGCGGGCGCGGCTGTGGTCGGCGGCCGGGCACGAGGAAGGCGCGGATGTGCTTCTGCACATGAGCCAGGATGCGGCGGCCCAGCTTGGCGAGGAGCTTGGGGCGGAGGCGTTGCTGGAGACGGCGACGGCGCTCGACGCCACCGAGGTCGCGGAGCTCGTGGAGGCGCTCAGCGAGGAGGTCACCGAAGAGCTGCTCGCCGCCATGGACGTCGTGCGCCGCCAGCAGGTGGACGCCGTGCTGTCCTCCCCGGAAGGCACGGCCGGGCGGCTGATGCACGGCGATGCGGTGGCGGTGCGCCCGGAAGTCAGCGTCTCGGTGCTGCAGCGGTATCTGAGCCGTCTCGGCGAGCTGCCGGAGAACACCGATCAGCTGATGGTGGTGACTCGGGATCAGCACTTTCTCGGCACCGTGCAGGTATTGGATTTGCTGCGCCAGCCGGCCGACACCCAGGTACGCGAGGTCATGACCACGGAGGTACGCACGATCGCGCCCGATCTCGACCAGCGGGAGCTGATCCGCTTGTTCCGCGATCGCGATCTGATCTCCGCACCGGTCGTGCGCGACGACGGCAGGCTGCTCGGGCGCATCGTGGTCAGCGATGTGATGGATATACTTCAGGAGGACGCCGAGCACGCCATCATGGCGCGGGCGGGCCTCGATGAGGATGAAGACCTGTTCGCGCCGCTGCTGTCCTCGGCCCGCAGCCGGGCGATCTGGCTGGGGATCAACCTCGGTACGGCCTTTCTCGCCGCCTGGGTGATCGGTTTGTTCGAATCGACATTGGACCAGATCGTCGCGCTCGCCGTTTTGATGCCCATCGTCGCCAGCATGGGCGGCATCGCCGGCTCGCAGACGCTGGCGCTCGCCATCCGCGGACTGGCGCTCGGCCAGATCCTGCCCTCCAACACGCGCTGGCTGCTGCGCAAGGAAGTGGGCATCGGCGTGCTGAACGGTCTGCTCTGGGCACTGGTAGTGGCCGCCGTGGCATCGCTGTGGTTCCGCGATCTGCGCCTCGGTGCCGTCATCGCCGCGGCCGTGGTGATCAACATGCTGGCCGCGGCGATCGCCGGACTACTGGTGCCGCTTGCCCTGGAGCGGATGCGCTTCGACCCCGCGCTGTCCGGCTCGGTCATCCTGACCACGGTCACGGATGTCGTAGGGTTTACGAGCTTTCTAGGATTGGCCACTATGTTTCTGCTGTAGACCGGATTGTCACGCGTGCCGCCTTACGTGCCACGAGCCTTTTCCTGAGCTTGTAACACCAATCCGTAAATCACCGGCAATACCAACAGACTCAGGGCCATAACGCTCACCAGGCCACCCACCATCGGAACGGCAATGCGTTTCATGGTCTCGGCTCCAGCTCCCGTGCTCCACATGATAGGCAAAAGGCCGCCGATAGTGGAAACTCCCGTCATGGTGACCGGGCGTACCCGTTCCGAAGCTCCTGCATAGACCGCGGCCATGATGTCTTTGGATGAGAGGCGGAGCGTCTGTTGCAAAGGAGGTGAGCTCTCCGCCTCCTCGTGTGGTTTCCCCGATAGCTTTTCCTGACGGCGCCTAGCCACTTCTTGATCGATGAAAGTCAGCACTAATATCCCGGTTTCAGCGCCCACACCGGCCAAGGCAATGAACCCGACCGCTACGGCTACGGACAAATTAAAGCCCAGCCAGTACACCAGCCAGAAACCCCCGATGAGCCCAAAGGGTATCGAGAGCAGCACGATCATCGGTTCGGTTAGGTTGCCGAAATTAAGGTAGAGCAACAAGAAAATAATGAACACAGTCAACGGCGCGATCAGCTGCAGCCGCTTAGCCGCCCGTGCCATGTATTCGTACTGGCCGGACCAGGTAATCGTGTAGCCTGGGGGAATATCTACCTGGCGCTTCACTACCTCCTTGGCCTTGGCGACGTAACCGCCGATGTCCGAGGTCCTGAGATCCACGTACACCCAGGCGTTGGGGCGAGAATTCTCGCTTTTTATAACAGGCGGCCCTCGATGCAACCGAAGATCAGCCACTTGGGACAA
>NZ_JBXWZQ010000087.1:0-18673 GCF_059432795.1 Nitrococcus sp.
AACGCGCGATGGCGGCAAATCAGGTTCTGACAGCTACAGCAACATCTAATGTGGAGGCACAGCGTCAGAAAGATGACGATCGGGGGCGGCTCGGTCTTCTGCTGAGCGAGTACCTCGGCGATCGCGCACTGCGCCAGATCGGTCTGATCATCGGCCTTGCGCTTGCCATCGCGGCGGGGTTGGCGCTGTTCATGTGGGCGCAGGAACCGGCTTATCGCGCTCTCTACGCCAGTCTTCCGACGCAGGATGCCGGTGCCGTCGTCGACGCCCTGCAGAAGGCCAACATTCCCTATCGCCTCGATGAGAATTCGGGCGCCATCCTGGTGCCGGCGCAGCGTCTGTCCGGGGCGCGGTTGAAGCTTGCCAGTCAGGGTCTGCCTCACACGGGCGGCGTCGGTTTCGAAAGCCTGCGCCAGGACCAGGGCTTCGGTACCAGTCAGTTTCTCGAGACGGCCCGATTCCAACGTGCTCTGGAGACCGAGCTGGCTCGCACCATCGATGCTTTGGATCCGGTCGCGCGGGCGCGCGTGCACCTGGCCATTCCGGAGCGCTCGGTCTTCGTTCGCGCCCGCAAGAACCCCAGCGCCGCCGTCACCATCGGGTTGTATGCCGGACGGGTCCTGACCGGCGGCCAGGTCTCGGCCATCGCGCACCTCGTGGCCAGCGCCGTTCCGGAGATGTCCGCGACCGACGTAACGGTCGTGGACCAGCACGGCCGGCTGCTCAGCCGCCTGGAGGACAATGGCGAGGGCTTGAACGCCACGGTGCAGCAGCTTGCCTTCCGGCATCGCATCGAAGACGCCTACGCGCGACGGATCGAGGACCTGCTGGCGCCGATCATCGGTACCGGCCACGTGAAAGCGCAAGTCAATGCGCGCGTCAATTTTTCGGCACAGGAGCGCACCGAGGAGCTCTATCAGCCGGGTCAGAGCGCCGTGCGCAGCGAGCAAAGCAGCGAGGACCGCACGGAGCGCTCGCAGGAGGCGATGGGGGTGCCGGGCGCTCTGAGCAATCAGCCGCCGGGGACCGGCACGCTGCAACCGGCGCAGACGGGGAATCCCGCCGGCGAGGGTAATGGGGCCGATCAAAGCGGCGCCGGCAGCGACGCCGCCTCCGCCCCAAAACTGGTCGACAGCCGTGTGAGTCACACCCGCAACTATGAGGTCAGCAAGACCATCCGCCACGTGCGCACGCCGCAGGGAGCGATCACCCGGCTCTCGGTGGCCGTGCTGCTCGATCAGCCCGCGGCGACGCCGGCCAAGGGCGAGGCCGAAGGGCAAACCGAGGACTTGGATCAGGAGAAACTGACCGAGGTCACGGAGCTCGTGAAGCAGGTCGTCGGCTTCGATGCGCAGCGCGGCGATACGATCAACGTAATCAGCTCGCCGTTCCAGCCCTCCGACGCCGCCCCGCCCGTGGAGAGTCCCTTGTGGCAGCAGCCGTGGGTCTCGGAAGGGGGCAAGCTGCTGCTGGCGTCGATCCTGGGACTGGTGCTGATCCTCGCCGTGGTGCGCCCGCTCGTCCATGGACTGCTCGGCCGGGATCGCTCCGAGCCCCCCGAGCGGCTCGCGAGCGCTCCCGTGCCGGCGGCGCTGCCGCAAGCCCCCGAGGGTCCCGAAGCGGGCTATGCGTTGACCGGCCCGGAGGAGCCCAAGCGCATCGGTGCCGGCAACGACTACGACAACCGCCTGCGGATCGCCCGCGAAGTGGTGGGCAAGGAGCCCGAGGTGGCCGCCAATGTAATGAAGCGCTGGTTGGCTCAGGAAAATGAGTGAGACACGGCAAAATTCCATGACCGGGGCCGAGCGTGCGGCGATCTTCCTGATGAGTCTCGGTGAGGAGGAGGCCGCCAAGATCATGCAGCACCTCGGGCCGCGCGAAGTGCAGCAGCTCGGTGTCGCCATGTCGGCGCTGCAGAACGTGACCCGCGAGCAGGCGAGCCGAGTGCTCGCAGAATTCACGTCCACGGTCGAGGAGCAGACGGCGCTGGGTATCGGCAATTCGGACTACATCCGCTCCGTGATGGTCAAGGCGCTCGGCGAGGAAAAGGCGGGCGGGGTGATCGACCGGATTTTCATGGGTGGCAACACGCGCGGTCTGGAGCAGCTCAAGTGGCTCGATGCCAAGACGGTGGCGGAGATGATCCGACTGGAGCATCCGCAAATCATCGCAATCGTGCTCGCCTACCTCGATCCGGACCAAGCCGGGCAGGTGTTGCGGGTACTGCCGGAGCGGACACGTCACGACGTGGTGATGCGAGTGGCCTCGCTGGAGGGTATCCAGCCGGCCGCGCTCAAGGAGCTCGACGAAATCATGGAACGCCAGTTCTCGGGCAAGGAACGGATCAACTCCTCGACGATCGGCGGTGCCCAGGCGGCTGCCAATATCCTGAATCAGCTCGATTCGACAAGCGAGAGCGCCATCATGGAGCAGATCAAGGAAATTGACGCGGATTTGAGTGAAGCCATTCAGGAGATGATGCTGGTTTTTGCCGATCTCGCGGAGGTCGATAACCGTGGGGTGCAGCTGCTGTTGCGCGAGATCAATACCGAGACGCTCGTGCTCGCGCTGAAGGGGGCGGATGACCGGATCAAGGACAAGTTCTTTCGCAACATGTCCGCACGGGCCGCCGAGCTGCTGCGCGATGATCTGGAAGCAAAAGGCGCGGTGCGGCTGAGCGAAGTGGAGACGGCGCAGAAGGAAATTCTGGCAACCGCCAAGCGGCTCTCCGATGAAGGTCAGCTCTCGCTTGGCAGTGGAGGGGAGGCTTACATCTCATGAGCGGTGGCGTCATTTCAGGTGCGGCAAGCGATGGCGGGCGGGCGAGCGCCTGGAGCTTACCGGATGTGGCCGAGCCCACGGCGGTCGCGCCGCCGCGCGAGACCCCCTCGCCCGGCGTCAGTGTCGAGGTGCTCGAGCGCATCCAGCGCGAGGCCTACGCGGAAGCCTTCGAGGAAGGCCGTCGGGCGGGCCGGGCAGAGGGCTTTCGTCAGGGCCGTGACGAGGGGCTCGCCCAGGGGCAAGCCGAGGCCGCCGACTTGGCCCGACGCCTGCGCGGCGTACTCGATGGTTTGGCGCAGCCCGCGAGCGAGCTCGACGACGACGTGGAGCAGGAACTCGTGAGCATGATTTTATGTCTGGCGCAACAGGTCATTCGCCGCGAGCTGCAAATTCAGCCGGGCGAGATTGTCGGAATCATTCGCGAAGCGATCGCGCTGTTGCCGCTATCGGCACGCAAGGTCAAGGTGCAGGTGCATCCCGACGATGCGGCGTTCATCCGCGAGGCGCTGGGAGAGGGGGAGAATGCGTGGCAGCTGGTGGACGACCCGAGCGTGACCCGCGGCGGCTGCATCGTCAATACGGCACGCTCGCGCGTGGACGCCACGCTTGAGCACCGCCTCTCCGCCCTGGCGGCGGATCTGCTCGGGGACGAGCGGCGTTACGATGCCGGAGAGGGTGCGAATGACGCTCAGTAGCGATGAGCGGCGCGCGCGTTGGTTGCAACGCCTGCGCGTATACCGCGGACGCATACGCCGGCCAACGCTCGTGGTGGAGGGCCAGCTGCAGCGAATGGTGGGCCTTACGCTCGAGGCGGAGGGCTGCCAAGCCGCGGTGGGCTCGCGTTGCACGGTCATCGGCAGCGGCGGTGCCCGCGTCGAGGTCGAGGTGGTGGGTTTCGCCGGTGAAAAACTTTACTTGATGCCGACCGGGCCGCTGCACGGTCTTACGCCCAATGCGCGCGTCATACCGCAACTTTCCGCGTGCGAGGCGCAGGTGGGGTCGGCCCTGCTGGGCCGCGTGCTCGACGGTACCGGGCGGCCGCTCGATGGCAAAGCCATGCCCCCGGCCGAGGCCGCGATACCGCTCATCGGTCGGCAAATCAATCCGCTCTCGCGGGCCCCGATCCAGCGCCCGCTCGATGTCGGCATCCGCGCCATTAATGCGTTGCTGACCGTCGGAGGCGGGCAGCGCATGGGGCTGTTCGCGGGCAGCGGTGTGGGTAAGAGCGTGCTGCTCGGCATGATGACCCGCTATACCAACGCCGATGTGGTGGTCGTGGGGCTCATCGGCGAGCGTGGTCGCGAGGTAAAGGAGTTCATCGATCACATACTCGGACCGGAGGGGCTCTCGCGGGCCGTGGTGGTCGCCGCGCCGGCCGACACGTCGCCGCTGGTGCGCCTGCACGGCGCGCTTTTGACCACCGCCATCGCCGAGTATTTCCGCGATCAGGGACGTCAGGTGTTGCTGCTGATGGATTCGCTGACCCGCTATGCCCAGGCGCAGCGTGAGATCGGACTGGCCATCGGTGAGCCGCCGACCACCAAAGGTTATCCGCCGTCAGTTTTCGCCAAGCTGCCTCAGCTGGTGGAGCGGGCCGGCAACGGTCCCGACGGTGGCGGTTCGATCACGGCGTTCTACACGGTCCTCGCCGAAGGGGATGATCAAAACGACCCGGTGGCCGATTCGGCGCGCGCGATCCTCGATGGCCATGTCGTGCTCAGTCGCGAGCTGGCCGACGCCGGTCACTACCCGGCGATCGACATCGAGGCCTCGGCGAGCCGGGCTATGTTGAACATCATCGCTCCAGAGCAGCTCAAGGCCGTACAGCGGTTCAAAAGCCTCTATTCCGTGCATCGGCAGAATCAGGATCTGATCAATGTCGGCGCCTACAAGGCGGGCAGTGATCCCCGCGTCGATGAGGCGATTGCCTATCATCCGCAGCTTACTCGCTTCCTGCGTCAGGAGGTCAACGAGGCCGTGGGCTTTGCAGAGAGTGTGGAAACGCTGCTCGATCTGCTCGGCGAAAAGGGCCGGGCGGCCGTTGAGGTCGAGCAATGAAGCGATCCAAGCGAATGGAACCCATTCATCGCCTTGCCAGCGAGCGGGCGAGCGAGCTGGCGCGCGCCTATGCCGCTCACCGCGAGCGGCTGAGTCAGGAAGGGGAGCGCATCGAGCAGCTGCGCGGATTTCGCCGCGAGTATGCACAGAAATTGGCCGTCTCGGGTAGTCAAGGCATCGACGCCTACCGCCTGCGCGATTACAACGCGTTTCTGGGGCGCATCGACCAGGCCATTTGCCAACAGCAGCAGTGCCTTGAACGCCTGGAAGGCGAAGTCGAAGAGATGCGGCTGAGCTGGTTGGACCAATGGGGCAACGCTCAGGCACTGGAACAGCTCGTCGGGCGCTACCGTCGCGTGGAGCAGCACGCCGATGCCGTGCGCGATCAGCGCCTCAACGACGCGCTGGCGCAGCGCCCGACAGGCCCTGAAAACAGTCAATAGCGAGGGAGCGTAGATGATGCCTTCCAATAACTTGCAGCTCGGCGGCGTTGGCGCGCCCCGGCCAACCAGCCCCGCACCCGAGGGCGGCGCTCAGAGCGACGGCGGATTCATGGCGGATTTGCTCACCCAAATCGAGAGGAAGACGGGGCGAAGCGTTGATCCCGAGGCGCTGGCGAACTGGTTGGAAGAGCATAGCGACGAGGTTCCCGCCATCGCGCCGGACGGCCTGCTGCCCTGGCTGGCGGGGCTGGTGGATCGCTCGGCGCACGCCGGTTTTCCCGCCTCAAGTTCCGGCGGCCGGGTGGATCCTAATGCATTGCTTGGGCTATTGACGGCCGCCTCCGGAGGGTCGGCTCGAGCCGCCGGCCAAGTGGGTGATCCGGTCGCCGGCATTTTGGCGGCCTTGGGGGCGGGCGATGAGGGGAAGGCGCTTGGGCAAGCTGGCGACGACCCCGATGCCAAATCGCTGGCGGTGTTTCAGAATTTGCTGCAGGGGGTGAGCGCCTCGAACGCCGTGAGCTCGCCGGCGACGGAGAACCGCGCCGGAATTCCGACGCTGCAGGTGGCCACCCCGGTCGCCGTGGCGGGGTTTGGCCAGGCGGTCGGCGAGCGGATGCTCTGGATGGTCCAAAACGAGGTGCAGCAGGCCCGATTGCTGCTCAGCCCACCCGGGCTTGGACCGCTCGACATCGCCGTTTCGCTGCACGGTGACGAGGTCAGCATCGCGCTCAACGCACAGCATGCGTTGACACGTGAGGCGCTTGCCGCCGATGCATCGCGCCTGCGCGGCATGTTGACGGACGCAGGCTTCAGCGCGGTCGATGTGAATGTCTCCCAGGACGAGGGCCGCGGTGATCGCTCCTACTCGGGCTCTGGAGCACAGGAGTTTGCCGCACCCGGCGTCACCGGCGGGTCGGAGTCGATTCCGTCCGCGGTCGCCGAGCCGCGCCGAATTGGCCGCTCGCTGGTGGATCATTACGCCTGAGGGGGCGCGCGACGGGGCTCGCTCACTTGGCAAGAAAACTGCATTGGGTTCAGGAGCGCGTCGCGCGCAATGTCTCCTGAGCTCTGCTGAACACTCGCTCCAGCGCACCTGCGGGTATACCGAGGCGCGGGTCTGGTGCCGGTTGCTTCACCTCGGGAGATGAGATCGCCGGAAACCAAGACAAAGAGGAGCTCGGCGGATGGCCGCAGACAGTCCCAGCGGAAAGCGACAAACAGGCCTGGCTACCTGGATACTCATCACGATCGTATTGGTCGTCGCCCTGCTCGTCGGGGTCGGCATTTTGGCGGGGCTCTATTTCACGGGTTACCTCGGCGGTGATCCGGCAGCGTCCGCGGCTGCCGCGGGTGCGAGCAGCGGGGAGGCCGCCGAGCAGGCATCCGAAGCCTCGCAGAAGCCCGCGATCTACCTGCCGCTCGAGCCGCCGTTGGTGGTTAACTTCAACCGGCAAGGGCGGGTTGGCTACCTGCAGGCCGGGCTGCAGCTGATGGCTCGCGAGCAGCCGGTTATCGACGCCGCGCAAGCCAATATGCCCATGATCCGCAACAGCCTTCTCATGCTGCTGAGCAGCCAGAGCTATGAAGAGCTGAGCAGCCGCGAGGGCAAGGAGCAACTGCGGAAGAAAACCCTCGATGAGGTCAATAGCGTCCTCGATGAGGTCGGTGCGCCCGGCGATATCGAGGCGGTGTATTTCACAGCGTTCGTGATGCAATAACCATGTCCCACCAAGATGTTCTCAGTCAGGAAGAGATTGACGCGCTGCTCCATGGCATCGACGGTGGAGAGGTCGGGGAGCAGCCCGAATTCGCCGCCGAGGGCGTCAGCGCTTACGATTTTCAGTTCCAGGACCGCATCGTGCGCGGGCGGATGCCCACGCTCGAGATGGTCAACGAGCGCTTCGCCCGGCTGTTTCGCACCGGACTGTTCAACATGCTGCGCAAGGCGGCGGAGGTGAGCGTCGCCGGTGTGGAGATGCTCAAGTTCTCCGAGTATGTACACACGCTTTATCTGCCGACGAGCCTCAATCTGGTGAAGATCCCCCCGTTGCGCGGCACCGGTTTGTGCGTGCTCGATCCCAAGCTGGTATTCATCCTGGTCGATAATTTCTTCGGCGGGGACGGGCGTTATTTCAGCAAGATCGAGGGGCGAGAGTTCACGCCCACCGAATCGCGGGTGATTCGCAAGGTGCTCGATCAGGCGTTCGACAATCTGCGGGAGGCGTGGAATCCGGTGCTGCCCGTGGATTTCGAGTTCCTGAACATGGAGGTCAATCCGCAGTTCGCGAACATCGTCTCGCCCTCGGAGGTGGTCGCCGTCTCGCGTTTTCACGTCGAGCTCAACGGCGGCGGCGGAGATCTCCACATCACGTTGCCCTACACCATGATCGAGCCCATTCGGGACATCCTCAATGCCGGCGTGCAGAGCGATCGCAATGACTTCGACCAACGCTGGGTGACCTCGCTGCGCGAGGAAATGAAGAGCGCATCGGTAGAACTCTCCTGCCGGCTCGCCGAGGCCAGCATCAGCCTGCGCGAGCTCATGCGGCTGCGCCCCGGTGACATCATCCCCATCGAGATGCCCGAGACGGTGACGCTGCGCGCGGAGGGCGTACCGGTGCTGCGCGGTCGTCCTGGGCAGAGCGGCGGTAATGTGGCCGTCAAGATCACGGAGCCGATTCGGGCTCCGCAGCACCAGTCCCTGGTCAGCCTAAGGAGACGCACATGAGTAAACAGCCGTTCAAGGAGCAGGAGATGGGCGAGGATTGGGCGGATGCCCTGGCCGAACAGGGTGGCGAGCGTGGCGAGGATGCCGGAGGCGTGGAACGCGCGGCTTTCGACAAGCTGGACTCCTCCGACGAGCCGCCGGTCGAAACCGCGGATGAGGACGTCGGCCTTGACGTCATTCTGGATATACCGGTCACGCTGTCCATGGAGCTCGGTCGCACTCAGATCAACATTCGCAATCTGCTGCAGCTCAATCAAGGCTCGGTGGTCGAGCTCGATCGTCTGGCGGGTGAGCCGTTGGACGTCATGGTCAACGGCACTTTGATCGCCCACGGCGAAGTGGTGGTGGTCAACGAGCGGTTCGGCATTCGTCTGACCGATGTCGTCAGCCAGAGTGAGCGAGTCCGCAAGCTCAAATAAGGACTTCAGCCATGGGCGCGCCGCGCATTGGACGGATTTTCGCCACCGTACTCGTCAATTTACCGGCATCGATCGCTCACGCGGCGGCCCGGGTCGAGGGCGTGGGTGTCGACCCGAACGCGCTGCTGCGGCTGACCTTGGCGCTCGGAGTCGTGCTGGCGGTGATCGTCGCCCTCGCCTGGCTGCTGCGGCGAATGGCGCGTTTCAATCGCAGCGTCAATGGTCAGCTGCGGATTCTGGGCGGCCTGGCCGTCGGTAACCGGGAGCGAATCGTCTTGGTGCAAGTGGGCCGAGCTCAGCTTCTCGTGGGTGTGGCTCCGGGTCGGGTACAAACTTTGCATGTGCTTGATGAGCCCGTCGAGACACCGCAGACGGCCTCGGCGGCGGGGGACGGCCGGAGCGTTTCATTCGCGAAACGGCTGCGCGCGATGCTGGACGAACATGGAAAGCGCTGATGCGATGCCTGCTGATCTTGGTTCTTTTTTGCCTGCCAGCGGTGGCGCTCGCACAGGCGGACGGCATCGAGGCGGTTACGGTCCAGGCGGCCGGCGATGGCAAGACCTGGAGCGTGAGCCTGCAAATTCTCGCCGTGATGACGGCGCTGACCTTGTTGCCGGCGGCGCTGCTGATGATGACCTCCTTTACGCGGATCATAATCGTGCTTGCCATCCTGCGCCAGGCGCTCGGCACCGCCAGCACGCCGTCCAACCAGGTTCTCATCGGCCTGGCGCTGTTTCTCACGGTCTTTGTAATGTCTCCGGTGTTGACCCGCATCAATGAAGTGGCGCTGCAGCCCTATCTCAATGACGGGATGGGGGCCGAGCAGGCGGTCCGTTCCGCCGCCGGCCCGCTGCGTGAATTCATGCTGGCACAGACTCGGGAGAAGGACATCGGCGTGTTCCTCAACATCGCGCAGAAGGGCCCGGTGGAGAGCCCGCAGGAGCTGCCTTTTTCCATTCTGGTGCCGGCATTCATGACCAGTGAGCTCGAGACGGCGTTTCAGATCGGTTTCATCATTTTTCTGCCTTTTCTGGTCATCGACCTGGTCGTTGCCAGTACGTTGATGTCGATGGGCATGCTGATGCTCTCGCCCATGCTTATCTCACTGCCGTTCAAGATCATGCTGTTCGTTCTGATCGACGGGTGGTCCCTTGTCATGGGAACGCTGGCAGGCAGCTTTTATCCCGGCTGAGCCGGGCATTTAGCAGGAGGAGACCGCGATGTCACCGGAGTTCGCCATCGGCCTCGGCAAGGAGGCGCTGACCGTGGCGGTGCTGATCGCCGCGCCCATTCTGCTCACGGCGCTTGCGGCCGGCGTGGTCATCGGCATCTTTCAGGCGGCCACACAAATCAACGAGCAGACCATGAGCTTCGTGCCCAAGCTTGCCGTGTTGGTGGTGACGCTGTTCATCGCCGCGCCCTGGATGCTGCGCGTGTTGCTCGATTTCACCCGTGAGCTGTTCCTGGGCATTCCGGGTTTTATCGGTTAGTGCGCACGTAGGCCGGGGGCATGACGATGGAGTCGGTCGAGATCGCCGCCTGGCTCGGTCAGTTCCTCTGGCCGTTCATACGCGTCGGCGCCTTCCTGCTGACCGCTCCGATGTTCTCCGATATTTTCATCCCCGTTCGGCTGCGGGTGCTGCTCGGCGTGGGGCTCACGCTCGCCGTCCTGCCGGCCGTAGGAGATGTCCCGCGGCTCGACCCGCTCTCCCCAACCACCGTGCTCATTGGCGGGCAACAGGTGCTGATCGGTGCGGCGATCGGGCTGCTCGTGGGCATGGCCTTTCAGGCCGTGGCGTTCGCCGGCGAAGCGCTGTCGGTAACCATGGGGCTCGGCTTCGCCACCATGATCAGCCCCCAGACAGGCGTGTCGAGCCCGGTAATCAGTCAATTCCTGCTGATCGTGGCCATGTTGTTGTTTCTGGCGGTGGGCGGCCATTTGGTGCTGATCGAGCTGCTGGCGGAGAGCTTTCGCATGGTGCCGATCGCCACGGTCGGACTCAGCAGCCAGGGCCTTCATGCCCTGGTCGCCTGGGCCGAAGAGATGTTCGCCGGCGGTCTGCTGCTGGCGCTGCCCGCCATCGTGGTGCTGCTGGTCGTGAATCTCGTTATCGGCGTGATGACCCGCGCCGCACCGCAGATGAACATTTTCTCGGTGGGACTGCCCCTTACGCTGCTCTCGGGTTTTCTGGTCGTGCTCTACATTCTGCTTCCCGCCTTGCCGGAGCGGATGTCGAATCTTTGGCGCCTGGCGTTTGACGGTCTGCGGCACATCCTCAACAGCTGATCGGCGCGCGAGGCTTGCCTTGACGCATTAGGCAATCCGCGTGGAGCCGGGCCTCGGTACGCTTCTTGCTGTATTCGAATTGAGCTGGAGAGGAGAGGGACGTCGTGGCGGAAGAGAATTCCGACGGCCAGGAAAAAACCCAAGCGCCGACCCCGAAACGTCGGCGCGAGGCGAAAGAGCAGGGACAGGTTCCGCGCTCGCGCGAGCTGACCACGATGCTGGCCATGCTGGGCGCGGCGGGTTGTCTGCTCATCTTCGGCGGTCACATGGCCGAGAGCCTGGCCGACGGAATGCGTCAGGGATTGCATGTGGGCCGTGGCGTGATTTTCGACCCGCAGGCACCGCTGCGCTTGCTGCAGGCGATGATCGGCAAGGGACTCTGGGCCGTCGGCCCCTTGGCGCTGGCGCTGTTCATCGTCGCCGTAACGGCCCCGGTGGCCTTGGGAGGGTGGACGTTCAGCGTCAAGGCATTGGCGCCCAAGCCCAGCAAGCTCGACCCGATCAAGGGGCTCAAGCGCATGTTCGGCGTGCACGGCCTCGTCGAACTCGGCAAGAGCCTCGCGAAGGTGGCGTTGGTGAGCGCGGTGGGAACCTACATGCTCTGGGGGTCCCTCGATGACTTCCGGGCGCTTGCAAGTGAGCCGCTAGCGCCGGCGCTGCATCATTCCGCGCGGATTTTCATCAATACCTTCCTCATGCTGGCGGCGGCGCTGAGTGTTATCGCGCTGATCGACGTGCCGTTCCAGCTCTGGGAGCACACCCGCAAGCTGCGGATGACCCAGCAGGAGATCAAGGACGAATTCAAGCAGACCGAAGGCCGGCCCGAGGTGAAAGGCCGTATCCGCCAGCTCCAGCAGCAGGCGGCGCAAGGGCGCATGATGGAAAAAGTGCCCAAGGCCGACGTGATCGTTACCAATCCGACGCATTTCGCGGTCGCCTTGCGCTACGACCCGAAAAACATGCGTGCCCCGCAGCTTCTGGCGAAGGGCACGGATCTCGTCGCGCAGCGCATTCGGCGCATCGCTCAGGAAAACGGTGTACCGCTGTTCGAGGCGCCGCCCCTGGCGCGGGCCTTGCACTACACCACCGAGTTGGATCGTGAGATCCCGGCGGGTCTTTATCTCGCGGTAGCGCAGGTGCTGGCCTACATCTACCAGCTGCGCAGCTATCGCCGCACGGGATCGGAGCGGCCGAAACGGCCCGAGCCCACAGTGCCCGAGGAATTTCTCAAGTACGTTCGACCCCGTAGACGGAGGCGATGACGAGCATGGCAGCTGGATTTGCGAGAGGGTGGCGCCAAATCGGCGTGCAGGGCCTGGGCACCCCGCTTCTGGTCGTGGCGTTGCTGGCGATGATGGTGATACCGCTGCCGCCGTTGGCGCTCGACCTCCTCTTCACATTCAATATCGTGCTCAGCCTGGTGATGTTGCTGGCCACGGTCTACGCGCTGCGTCCGCTGGACTTCGCCGTATTCCCGACGATTCTGCTGATCGCCACCCTGCTGAGATTGGCACTCAATGTGGCCTCCACGCGCGTGGTGCTGCTCAACGGCCATGCCGGGACGGGCGCCGCCGGTCAGGTCATCGAGGCGTTCGGCGTGTTCGTCGTCGGCGGCAACTACGCGGTCGGTCTGGTGGTCTTCGCGATCCTGGTCATCATCAACTTCGTGGTGGTCACCAAGGGCGCTGGCCGGGTCTCCGAGGTGAGCGCACGCTTCACGCTGGATGCCCTGCCCGGTAAGCAGATGGCCATCGACGCCGACCTCAACGCCGGGCTGATCGACCAGGAGCAGGCCCGCAGCCGGCGTCAAGACGTCGCGCAGGAAGCGGACTTCTACGGCTCGATGGACGGCGCGAGCAAATTTGTCCGCGGCGATGCTATTGCCGGGCTGCTTATACTGTTCATCAACATCATCGGCGGGCTCACCGTCGGCCTCGCGCAGCACCACATGAGCTTCGCCGCCGCCGTGCACAACTATACGTTGCTGACCATCGGCGACGGCCTGGTGGCGCAGATTCCCTCGCTCGTTCTCTCCACCGCCACAGCGATTCTCGTCACCCGCATGTCTTCCGCTCAGGACATGGCCGGGGCGGTGATGACCCAGCTTTTCGACAACCCCCGGGCGTTGCTGGTCAGTGCGAGCATCATCGGTGCGCTGGGCTTGGTGCCGGGCATGCCCAATCTGACGTTCCTGCTGCTCGCCGCACTGTGCTTTGCCGCCGCCTGGTGGCAGCATCGCCGCCGCGAACGTGGCCGGCGCCGTGGAGTAGAGCATGCCGAGGAACCGGCGCCGGCCGCCGTCGCACCGGAGAACAAGGACCTGAGCTGGGAGGACGTGCCGCCGATCGACGTTATCGGCTTGGAGGTCGGCTACGGCCTGATTCCGTTGGTGGATCGCAACCAGGGCGGGGAGTTGCTCACGCGTATCAAGGGCGTGCGCAAGAAACTCTCGCAGGATCTGGGCTTTCTCATCCAGCCGGTGCATATCCGTGACAACCTCGATCTGGCGCCCAACGCCTATCGAGTCAGCGTGCTCGGCGTGGCCGTGGCAGAGGCGGAGGTCTATGTCGGGCGTGAGCTCGCCATCAATCCCGGCACGGTGCAGGGCCGATTGCAGGGGACTGCCACCCGGGATCCGGCATTCGGTCTGGAGGCGGTGTGGATCGATCTCGCGCAGCGCGACCATGCGCAGACGCTGGGCTACACGGTGGTCGACGCGAGCACCGTGGTGGCCACCCACCTCAGTCAGATCGTGCAAAGCCACGCCCATCAGCTGTTCGGCCACGATGAGTGCCAGAAGCTCCTGGAGCGGCTCGGTCAAACACAGCCGAAGCTCGTCGAGGAGTTGGTGCCGAATACGCTGCCGTTGTCGGTGGTGGTCAAGGTGCTGCAGAACCTGCTCGAAGAGCGCATTCCGATCCGCGATATGCGCTCGATCGTCGAAACTTTGGCGGAGCAGGGCACGCGCACGCAGGATCCCGGCCAGCTCACGCAGGTCGCGCGGCAAGCGCTGGGGCGCATGATCGTGCAGAACATCGCGGGAATGGCCGCCGAGCTTCCCGTCATCACTTTGGATCCGAACTTGGAACAACTCTTGCTAGATACGATACAGGGAGCCTCTGATGGGATGGCGGGGTTCGAGCCGGGCCTGGCAGAGCGGCTGCAACGCTCACTGGTCGATAGCGTGCGGCGCCAGGAGATGGCGGGTCAACCGGCGGTACTGCTGACCTCGCCGCCGCTGCGCAGCTGGTTGTACCGCCTGAGCCGACACAGTGTCGCGGGCCTGAACGTGCTCTCCTACAACGAGGTGCCGGATGACAAGCAAGTACGGATCGTCAGCTCCATCGGCCAGCAGCAAGTGGCCGCTAGAGCTGGCTAAACAGCGGGACAGCGCCTCAGGCATGGCTGCAACTCCGGGAGTGGAATGATGAAGATCAAACGTATATTCGCCGCTGACATGCGCCAGGCAATCCGTGACGTGCGAAGCGCGCACGGCCCGGACGCGGTGATCCTGTCCAGCCGCAATGTGGATGGCGGCGTGGAGGTGATCTCGGCGGTGGACTACGACGAGCGTGCGGTACGTGCCGCGCTCGAGGAGGAAGCCCCAGCGCAGCCCAGCAGCACGGACTTCCAGGCGGTTTTGGGGCGCACCATGAGTCAAAAAACAGACGTCAAGGCGCCGACGCGCCGGCTGAACGTCATTGCCGACGACGCGCTGGACCTGGATTTCTCGGCCGCCGAGCCGGAGGCTCCCGAGGCGAATGTCCCGCAGGCCACTGTCGCCGAGGCGAATGTCTCCGCCTCGCCGCAGGCGCCGGCTGGCGAGCCGTCGCCGCGTATTGAATGGACGCAGGAGCCGGCGCTGCTCGAGATGCGCGCCGAGATCCGCACGCTGCGCAATCTCTTCGAGAGTCATTTGTCGTTGCAGGAGTGGCAGCGGCTGGGACAGCGGCATCCCTTGCAGCTCACGTTGCTGCAGCGTCTCACCGAGCTGGGGCTGGGCTCTGATGTGGCGCGCAAGCTCACGGATAACGTCGGCGAGCGCGAGGACCCGGAGCAGGCCTGGGAAGAGGCTCTGGAGCTGCTGCGCCGGCACCTGCCGGTCGCCGACGACGACATCGTCGAGCGTGGCGGGGTCATTGCCATCGTCGGCCCCACCGGCGTGGGCAAGACCACGACCGTGGCCAAGCTTGCCGCGCGTTACGCGCTGCGTCACGGCCGCCGTCACGTCGCCCTGGTGACCACGGACAATTTCCGCATCGGCGGTCAGGAGCAGCTGCGCAGCTTCGCCCGAATTCTCGGCATGCCGGTGCATGCCGCGCACGATCGCGATGAGCTCGCGGCGGTGTTGGCGGATCTCGCGGACAAGCAGCTGGTGCTGATCGACACCGCCGGTATGAGCCACCGGGACATGCGCCTGAGCGAGCGGCTGCAGACGCTGGAGACCGTCGGCTCGCCGATCCGCTCCTACCTCGTCGTCTCGGCCAGCACCCAGCTCCCCGCATTGTGTGAAATCGTGCGCGGGTTCCGGAAGGTCAAACCGGCCGGTTGTATCCTCAGCAAAGTCGACGAGGCCACCAGCCTGGGCAATGTCCTGACCGCGATGCTGCGCTATCGGCTGCCGGCGGCCTACCTCGCCACCGGTCAGCGGGTTCCCGAGGATCTACAACCCGCGCGCAGCGATCAGCTGCTCGAGAGCGCGCTGACGCTCATGCGTCAATATGCCGGCGAGGAAAACGATGATGAATCGATGGCGTTGCGTTTCGGCCGTCTTGCCGGCGGGCAGCAGTAAATGGCCATGGATCAAGCGGCGGGACTGAAAAGAATGAACCATCCTAAGCCCGTAAAGGTCATCGCTGTGACCAGCGGTAAAGGGGGCGTCGGCAAAACGCACGTCTCCGTGAATCTGGCAACCGTGCTGGCACAGACCTCCCGCGGGGTCATGCTGCTGGACGCCGACTTGGGGCTCGCCAATGTCGATGTGATGTTGGGGCTCTCGCCACGGCTCAATCTCTCCCATGTGATCGAGGGAAAAGCCACGCTGGAGGAGGTGTTGGTCGAAGGACCCAACGGGGTGCTCATCATCCCCGCCTCCTCCGGCACGCAGCGCATGGCGGAGCTCAGCTCGGCCGAGCACATCGGGCTCATCCACGCCTTCAGCGAGCTCAGCCATGAGCTGGACTATCTGATCGTGGATACCGCGGCGGGAATTTCCGACTCCGTCATGAGCTTCGCGAGAGCCGCCCGAGAGGTGTTGGTGGTCGCCTGTGACGAGCCATCCTCGATCACCGATGCCTATGCGCTGATCAAGGTGTTGAACCGCGACCACGGCGTGCAGCGCTTTCACATGCTTGCCAATCGGGTACGCAGTCCCCGCGAAGGCCAGGAGCTGTTCGGCAAGCTCTCCAAGGTCGCCACGCGTTTTCTGGATCTCACGCTTGACTACACCGGTGCCATTCCGGAAGACGAATCGCTGCGTAAGGCGGCGCAGCGCCAGCAGCCGGTGACGTGCGCCTACCCGAGCAGTCCCTCGGGACGGGCGTTTTTGGATCTTGCCCGCCGGGTGGCGCGCTGGCCCTTGCCGACCACCGCGGAAGGTCGTCTGGAATTCTTCGTGGAACGACTCGTCGCTTACGGAACGAGCCAACAGGGAGTGATGGGATGAAACAGCTTGCCGCCTATGCGGATGTCCAACAGGTTCGGGTCGACGATGACGCCGTGGTGCATCATGCGCCGTTGGTCAAGCGTATCGCCCATCACTTGGCGGGCCGATTGCCGGCAAATGTCCAGGTCGATGACCTGATCCAGGCCGGCATGATCGGATTGCTGGAGGCGACGCGCCACTATGACGCAACCCAGGGCGCGAGCTTTCAGACTTACGCTGCCATCCGCATTCGAGGTGCGATGATCGATGAGATTCGCCGCCTCGATTGGACGCCTCGCTCGGTACACCGCAAGGCTCGGGAAGTGGCGAGCGCGGTCACCGCGATCGAGCATCGAACGGGGCGGGAGGCGAAGGACCGGGAGGTCGCCGAGCACCTCGGCATCGATCTCAACGACTACCACCAGATTCTGCAGGATGCCGCCGCCGCGCGGATCGTGAGCATCGACGAGCAGGAATCCGAGCTCGGTGAGCTGCACGACGTGGGCGGTCGTGCGCCTGCCGCCGTGGAGCTCTTCGAGCAGGACGAATTCCAGGCGGCGATGAGCGCCGCCATTCGAGAACTCCCCGAGCGCGAGCAACTGGTAATGCAGCTCTACTACGACGAGGAGCTCAATCTCAAGGAGATCGGCGAGGTGCTCGGTGTCAGCGAATCGCGCGTCAGCCAGATCCATGGGCGAATTGCGCTCAAGCTGCGGGCTCTGCTGGCCGATTGGATATAAGAGTGTTCGCCCGCACCGCGGCAGGCACATGCAGCACAGGAGGCAAGCGTGGCGTTGGACAAGCACATGAAGATCCTGGTCGTGGACGATTTCTCTACCATGCGCCGGATCATTCGCAACCTACTTCGAGAGCTCGGCTTCGATAACGTTGTCGAAGCCGATGACGGAAATTCGGCGCTGCCGACACTGCGGCGCGGAGGCTTCGACTTCCTCATAACGGACTGGAACATGCCCGGTATGACGGGGATCGAGCTGCTCGAAAACGTACGCTCGGATCCAGGGCTAGCCGCCTTGCCGGTGCTGATGGTCACCGCCGAGGCCAAGCGCGAGCAGATCATCGCCGCCGCGCAAGCCGGTGTGAATGGCTACATCGTCAAGCCATTCACGGCCGCTACGCTCCGAGAAAAGATCGACAAAATATTCGAGCGTATCAGCGTCGGGAGCTAACCACAGCCTATGAACAACGATGACACGGACGTACGCGAGCGCCTGGTGCTCGCCCGACAGCTCGTCGAGCAGCTGGAATCAGGGAGCGGTGAGGCCGCGCAGCAGACCATTGATTCGCTCGCGCGGATCCGCGAAACCGAGCTCTTCCGGGAGCTCGGTGTGCTGACTCGGGATCTGCACGAGGCTCTCAAATCCTTTCAAGCCGATTCCCATTTGAGTGTGATCGCCAACGATATCCCTGACGCGAGGGAGCGGCTGCGCCATGTGATCGAGTTGACCGAGCAGGCCGCCCACCGGACATTGACAGCGATGGAGTCCGGGTTGCCGATGGCAGACGAACTCGCCGATCAGGCCAGGGAATTGGGCGGGCAGTGGCAGCGATTCCTGCGCCGGGAAATTTGCGTCGAATAATTTCGCGACCTCAGCCGCGAGGTGGATGCGTTTCACAATCGCGTTCAAACCGACGGCTCACAACTGCACGGATTACTATCCGACGCGCTCATGGCGCAGGACTATCAGGACCGAACGGGCCAGATAATCCGCCGTGTCATCGCTTTGGTGCAGGAGGTCGAGGACGGGCTCGTCAAGCTGGTACGGATATCCGGTCGCAAAATGTCCGCTGAGGTTGCCCAGCATGCGCAGGGCGGTGATCTGCGCGGCCACGGCCCGGCGATCCCCGGCCAGAGCGACGATGTTGTCCGGGACCAGGACGATGTCGACGATCTACTCTCCAGTCTCGGTTTCTGAAGGGGGCATGCATGGCCATTGATCCACAACAGGACGACATCCTTAGGGACTTCCTGATTGAATCGCGGGAAATCCTGGATGGTCTCAGCGAGCAGTTGGTGGATCTCGAGCAACGCCCTGAGGACCGGAATTTGCTCAATGCGGTATTCCGCGGTTTCCACACCATCAAAGGCGGTGCCGGCTTCCTTAACCTCGGGCCGCTGGTCGATATCTGTCATCAGACTGAGGATATCTTCAATCTCCTGCGCCAGGGCGACAAGGTCGTTACACCGGAGCTGATGGATGCGGTGCTCGATGCGCTGGATCGGGTCACCGAAATGTTCGCTCGGCTCGACTCGAGTCAACCGCTCTCGGCGGCGCCGGCCTCGCTCCTGGAGCG
>NZ_JBXWZQ010000088.1:0-5749 GCF_059432795.1 Nitrococcus sp.
CAGAGCTGGGCAACTGGCACACCACATATGTCCGCTTTGCGCGTTGGGCCAGAGACGGGGTCTGGGAGCGGATCTTCCAAGCCTTCGGTGAGGATCGGGATCTCGAAGAAGTCATGCTCGACAGCACGGCAGTGCGTGCCCACCAACACGCCGCAGGCGCCCAAAAAAACACGGCCCGCAGGCTCTGGGCCGCTCTCGCGGCGGATTCGCCACCAAACTCCACGGCATCGTCGATGCGCTCGGTAACCCCATCGGCTTCACACTCACCGGCGCCGAGCAGGCCGATATCACCCAAGCCTTCGCCCTGCTCGAACAAACTCCAGGCGCGCAGGCGGTGATCGCCGATAAGGGCTATGACTGCAACGCCTTGGTCGAGCACATCGAAGCACAGCAGGCCGAGGCCATTATTCCGCCTCGGTCCAATCGAAAGATGCCACGGGACTACGATCGGCATCGATACAAGGCGCGCAATCTGGTGGAGCGCTTCTTCAACCGGCTCAAGCAGTTCCGCCGGATAGCGATCCGCTATGAAAAACTCGCCGCACATTTTGCTGCCATGGTCAGGTGTGCGTGCATTGTGCTCTGGCTCGCTTAAATGTGAACAGGACCTAGCAAGTGGCTTCGTAGGCTATGCTTCTTAAAGCAAGTGGTGGCGTTGGCCACTTGGTTGATGAATGGCCTGATGAGGGAATGCATAGATGCGTCCGGTCGTCGGTATTACTTGCTGCTTTCGAGAGCACGGCGGGGCCGGTTACGACTGTGTCGCGCGCAAGTACACCGACGCGGTGGACGAGGCCGCGCGATGCTTGCCCGTCCTGATTCCGACCTTGGGTGCCGCTGTGGACACTGAGGCGCTTCTTACTTCTGTAGACGGCGTACTCTTTACCGGCAGCTCCACCAACATTGAGCCGTGCCACTATGGTGGCCTGTCTGCCAATCACGGCGGCGAGCGCGACTTACGGCGTGATGCCACCACCTTGCCATTGATCCGCCGGGCGGTCGATGCCGGGGTGGCGGTACTTGCGTTGTGCCGTGGTCATCAAGAGCTTAACGTCGCTTTTGGTGGCACCCTCCATCAGCAGCTCCATGAGCTCGAGGGCACATTGGATCATCGTGAGGATACGACGTTACCTGAGGCGAAGCGCTACGGCTCGGCCCATGAGGTCCGATTGACGCTGGGCGGCTTCCTGGCGCGATTGCTGGGCACCGAGCGCCTGCAGGTAAATTCATTGCACATTCAAGCCATCGACCGCGTGGCGACGGGTTTGGTGGTAGAGGCTGTTGCGTCCGATGGCGTTGTTGAGGCGGTTCGCGTGGAAGGGGCCCGCCGTTTCGCGCTTGGGGTGCAATGGCATCCCGAATGGCAAGCCGTGCATGCCGCCGCCTCGCGCAAACTGTTTGAGGCCTTCGCCCAGGCGTGCTGGGAACGCATGAGCGAACGCCTGAGTGGTGCCGGCGCTAAAGTGCATTGCTAACACGCTCAAGCCCCGCCCGAATGATCAGATCAAGCATCACCGCATAGCCGTGACCGGCAAAGCCTGCCATGCTGGCCATCATCCCGTCAGCACCCCACATGGGGTGGCAGTTCACGTCAATGAGGCGAGGCTCACCGTTGTTATCGCAGCGAAAGTCAAACCGTGCGTAGTCCCGGCAGTCGAGGCGGGTGAAGATTCCCCGGCACTGGCTCTCTAGCTGCTCGCGCAGGGCTAGGGAAATCGGTGCCTCGCGCAGTCGGATTTGACGCCAGTAGGCTGAGCCCGGGTCGACCTTGGCCGCGTAAGTCAATATCGGTGGCAGCACAGGGTCTAGGGCACTGTAGTCCACCTCCAGTGGCGGCAGCGACGCGAAGCCGGTGCCCGGATTACCGATGAGCCCTACGCTGTACTCTGGTCCCGGAAGATAGTCCTCGATCACTAGGCCTGGTCGATCGAGGAGTTCAGCCAGTCGGCGTAAATAGCGCGCTGCATCGCTATCGTTGTAGACAAGCGCGTCCGGCTCGATCCCGATGCTGCCATCGCCGTGGTTTGGCTTGATCAAAGCTGGATAGGTCTCGGGCTTTGGGTGGGCGCCGCCGACAAGCTTGACGAAGCGTTGCTTGGGGACCGGAATGCCAAGATCGGTGGCGATGTGCAACACTGCGTTTTTGTCGTGGCATAGGGCCAGGCACGCTGGCCCCGCGCCGATGTAAGCGATATCCAGCATCTCAAGCAAAGCGGGGATGTGAAGCTGGCGAGAAATGCGGTTTCCGTAGCCGGTGTTACAGAAGTTGAGCACCAGCGGCGGCGCATTTCGGCGTAGCCCCTCATAATACAGGGCGTGCTCATCGAGGAAGTCGAATTCGTAGTCGGTAAGTGTGCTCAAGGCCGACTTGAGTTGGCGCACGGTCTCGTAGTCGTGTGTCTCGAAGCGCCTGCTCAGATTATAAGCATAGGGCAGCCTCGGATCGCCAAGGAGCACCGTAATCCGAGTTCGCTTTGAGGTTGGGACGGACCTTACACGCATTATGGCCTCCGGCGTTCGGTTTGTCGTCTGGTCTGTGACGAGCGCCAGCACTGGCCAACCGCGGGCCTACAGGCCTCACTTTATAATGTCCCGCCTCCCTTCGGCGATACACTTAGAGATATCGGGCCGTAGCGGCGTGACCCGCACGTCGAGCAGTTTCGTTGCGTAACGGAATTTTGCGAGCAGCTCTTTCTGGTTATGCCCGCCAAGGAACACTTCGGCGAGCTCGAAGCTGTAACTGTCCTGAAACGGCAGATGCGCAAGCCGGGTGCCTCTACCCTTGCCCTTGGGCATCAGCACGCGCATGCGCGCCTCGGGATAGTGCGCCTGAAGCTGCGCTATCGCGGCCTGCTTGGGGAGCCGCTCGACGATACCGTCCTCATAGACGCGCAGCATGAACTTGCCCGCCAGCGGATACTCGCCCTGGCGGTAAGGGAGCGTCGGCCGCTGTCCGAGACCAAGCTCGACGACCGCTTTCTGGTTCGTGGCCCCATCAACCATATGGAATAGCCACGAGTGCGATTTCGAGATGCGTGAGTTGATCTCAAGCAGGCGAATACGATCGCGTTGCGAATCCCAGAAGAACTCGATGTTGAAGGCGGCGCCGTCGTACCCAAGGTGCCGAATGACGCGCTCGGCCGCCTCGGCCATGCGAGCCTTGACCCGCCTGGGCAATGCCGAGGGGTATTGGTAACGCGAGAAGCAGGAGCGGTGTCGTCCGGTGCGAATGGAGTCCACGATTCCCAGGGTGTGAACCTCGCCGTCAAAGGCGTAACCCTCAAGCGTGCACTGTTTGCCCGCGGAGATGATCTCCTCGGCGATACAGTGATAGCCGTCGATGGAGGCGATGCTCTGCGGTAGCTCTACATGGGCGAGAAACTCGTTGAAGGGCCTGGCCATCAGGCCGATGCGCCGGCGGATGATCGCAAGACGCTCGTATAGCGCTTTGGCGTCGGCAACGTGGAATCCAAGAAACGAGGAGTGTGCTTTCACCGGTTTGATCCACAGAGGATAGCTCAGCTCCAGGTCGGCCAGCGGAGCTGCGGCGAAAGGATTGATCGTCTGAAAGCGCGGGACCAAATCAGGCACGGCCTTCATCTGCTCGAGCCGTGACCAGTACTTGTGCTCACAGCGCGCCACTGCCTCTAATGTTGGGCCCGGAAGACCAACTCGCTTAGCGATCAGCGGTGCCAGCGCGCTGGTCGGAAAGTCCCAGTAGCCGATCACGGCGTCGATCGAACCTGAAAATTGGGCAAGGAACGATTCCGCGCGCCCGATGAGCCGATCCAGTGATGGATATTTCATCTCAGGCGGCCGGACGACCTCAGCGTGGTCGAACAGTGCTATGAAGCGGTAGTCACCTAATGGCTTGATCGTCTGTAGCAGCTCGAGATTAAAGGGATCAAGGCCGACGACGAAGATGTTCTTCATGGGGGTCATCCAAGAAAATACTTTGGCATACGCGCCGGCGCAGCGCTGAGCGCGTGCAGGATGCAGCGCTAGTGACGAGCGCACATCGCTAGCACCCATTATATTTGACAGAGCATTGTATAGATTAGGCCACTCTGTGGCGGTAGATTGGAATGTTTGGCAGCCATTGCTGGAAGTAAGCTAGCCCGCACGGCGGCAGGGTCTCATGACGACCGAGCGCCAACGCGCCTTCCGGGACGAGGTGCTCCCGGATTCGACTGAGCGCGCGCTCTTGGCTTCTCAGGTCAAAGTAGGTAAAGACAAGATTCCGGCACATGATCAAGCGAAACGATCCCGGGGGCGCGTCCTGACGGATATCGCCCAGACGCAGTTCAACCGACCCTCGGTACTCGGGCTGTAGGCACCAGCCGGCGGACGTCTTACGGAAAGCCATTCGGCACCACTCCTCGGGAAGTTCTCGCAGCGTCTTGCCTGCATAGCAGGCGTGAGCTGCACGCCGGAGCATGACGTTGCTCGCATCAGTGGCGACCACCTCGAAAGAGATATCGGGGAATCGCGCTTGCAGCTGGACTCGCTAGAGCAGCGCTAGTGTCACGTCACTCGTAAATCGTCGTATCTGATCATGATGTGATAGGCTGTCTTTCCGTCTGAACAGACGGAGAGAGATTCTTGGTCAAGAAATACAAAGTGACGTTACAGGCGGACGAGAGACAGTCTCTCGAGGCGATCACGCAGAAGGGCTCGCATCAATCTCGGAAAGTCATCAACGCATTGATCTTGCTGAACTGCGATGAAGGCGAGTTCAATCAGCGGCGCTTGCGGGGCGAGGATGTGGCCGAGGTGCTGAAGGTCAGCATGCGCAAGCTTGATCGGGTCAAAAAACGATTCGTCGAACAGGGGCTGGAGACGGCTTTGGGCGGTCGGCCGCGCCAGCGGCAGTACGAGCGCAAGGCCGACGGTGATCTGGAAGCGCGCCTGGTCGCGCTGAGTTGTAGTGAGCCGCCGAAGGGCTACTCTCAGTGGTCGCTTCGGTTACTCGCCGATCGTGCCGTCGAACTCGAGTACGTCGACAGCCTATCCTACGAGACGGTCCGTCGGGTTTTAAAAAAAACGAAATCAAACCCTGGCGGCGGATCGGTTGGGTGATTCCCCCGGCGGGCAACGCTGAGTTTGTCGCCGCGATGGAGCGGGTTTTGGACGTGTATCGACGTCCTTACGATGGTACGAATCCAGTTGTGTGCATGGACGAGACGCCGCGACAGCTCATCCGAGAAACACGCACGCCGCTCCCGCCCGGCCCTGGGCATCTGCAGCGCTACGACTACGAGTATGAGCGATGCGGCGTGTGCAACGTGTTCATGGCCACTGAACCCTTGGCCGGAACCCGAATGACCAGGGTGACCGATCGCAAGACGAAGATCGACTGGGCGCAGTTCCTTCAGGACATTGCCGAGCGTTACGCTGATGCTGAGCGGATCACGCTGATCATGGACAACTTGAATACCCACAGACCGGGGGCGCTATACGAGGCCTTTCCCCCGGATCAGGCCAAAGCCCTCTGGGACCGTTTTGAGTTCGTCTACACACCGAAGCACGGCAGTTGGCTCAATGTGGCCGAAATCGAGCTCAATGTGATGATCAGCCAATGCCTGAATCGACGAATCGACAACATTGCAGCGCTGCGCGATCAGATCTCAGCCTGGCAGGTGCATCGCGATCAACTCCAGGCGAAGGTGAACTGGCAGTTCACCGCGCAAGACGCACGCATCAAACTGAAGCGCCTATATCCGACGTTTCATGCGTGACATGACACTAG
>NZ_JBXWZQ010000089.1:0-22964 GCF_059432795.1 Nitrococcus sp.
GGGGCATCGCATCGCTGCCACAACACGCGACGGTAGGCTGAGTGGAGTCAGGGTCTGGCATGAAAATTTCCTCTAAAGGATAGGATACGATCGGCACGCCTCCAAGGGTGCGCAGGACCTGCCTCGCCAAAGGCCCATCGATCGCGATCCGGAAGGCACGTACTCAAAAATACGCGCCTCTTTGGAGCAAACCGGCGCTCGCGTTGCTCTAACAAGACACCGAGCGTGACGGTCGAGCGCAGCCGTCACGGCGAGAGAGTCTCAAGCAACGGGAGCGTTTGCGATGGCTAACCGCATCCGAGCACCGCACAAGCCCAAGGCGTCGACGGCAACCCGAGCGCGCCCTCGAAGCGGACGGGGCGGCTCGCAGCGGCCCCTGGCGCCGGAGCCGTCCGCCGGTCGGCCGTCGTGGCAGGAGGAGCAGGCCGACGAGCCTACGGGGGCGCCCGAGCCGCACGAGGATATGTTTGCCGTCTGGGACCGGCTCGCCCACTACTCGATCGGCCGCTTCACGGCCGGGGTATCACCGGCGGCCCTGATGCTGGCCTATGGGGACTGGTGGTCGCATTTGATCACCTCGCCGGGCAAGCAGGCGCAGCTCGCCTACAAGGCGTGGCGCAAGGCAAACCGTTTCGCCGCCTATCTGCCGTACGCCATGCAGAGCCAGCACAGCGCATCGTGTGTCGAGCCGCTGGCCTATGACAAGCGATTCAAGGACGGGCCGTGGCAGGAGTGGCCCTTCAATGTGATTCAGCAATCCTTCCTGCTCACGCAGCAGTGGTGGCACAACGCCACGACCGGAATCGGCGGGGTGAGCAAGCATCACGAGGATGTAGTCAATTTCACCACCCGGCAGATTCAGGACATGTTCTCGCCGTCGAATTTCCTGCCGACCAACCCGAAGGTGTTGCGCCGCACCCTGGAGCGGGGCGGGCAGAATCTTGTGGACGGCGCTCGCCACTACTGGCAGGACGTTGCGCGCCTCGCCAGCGATCAACCGCCGCGGCCGGTGGAGCAGTTCCCACCCGGGCAGGCGGTCGCCGTCACGCCGGGCAAGGTGGTCTATCGCAACCGGCTCATCGAGCTGATTCAGTACGAGCCCACGACCGAGCAGGTGCAGGCCGAACCGGTGCTCATCGTGCCGGCTTGGATCATGAAGTACTACATCCTCGATCTGTCGCCGCAGAATTCCCTCGTGCGCTGGCTGGTCGGGCAAGGGCACAGCGTTTTCATGGTCTCCTGGAAGAATCCGGATCGCGAGGACCGGGACCTCACGTTGGAGGATTACCGGCGGCTCGGGGTGCTCGAGGCGCTGGCGGCGGTCAATGCCATTGTCCCCGAGCGCAAAGTCCATGCCGTGGGCTATTGCCTGGGAGGGACACTGCTCTCGATCGCCGTCGCGGCGATGGCGCGCGACGGCGACGAGCGCTTGGCGAGCGTGTCGCTGTTCGCGGCCTTGACCGATTTCGAGGAAGCCGGCGAGCTCGAGCTGTTCATTGACGAGAGCCAGGTGCATTTCCTCGAACAGCTCATGTGGCAGCAGGGCTACCTCGAAGACTGGCAGATGAAGAGCGTATTTCAGCTTTTGCAGTCCAACGACCTCATCTGGTCGCAGCGGGTGCAGGAATATCTGCTGGGCGAGCGCGCGAGCGCCTTTGATCTGATGGCCTGGAGCACGGACGGCACGCGCATGCCCTACCGCATGCACTCGCAGTACCTGCGCCGTCTTTATCTGGCCAATGAGCTCGCCGAGGCGCGCTATCGGGTCGACGGTCATACGGTCGCGCTGAGCGATATCGAGCTGCCGATGTTCGTGGTCGGCACCCGCAAGGACCATATCGCGCCGTGGCGCTCGGTCTACCGGATTCACCGCCTCGCCGGCGGCGAGATCACCTTCGTTCTGACCAGCGGCGGCCATAACGCCGGCGTCATCAGCGAGCCGGGCCACCCGCGCCGCGTGTATCAGATCGCGGACAAGCGCCCGGACGCCGGGTATGTCGATCCGCAAACCTGGGCCGGCGAGGTTCCCGAGCGGGAGGGCTCGTGGTGGCCGGAATGGAGCGCGTGGCTGGCGCAGTATTGCTCCGGCAAAGTCGCACCGCCCGCGCTCGGCGCGAGGGATCGTGGCTACCCGCCGCTTGATGATGCCCCCGGTCAGTATGTGCTGCAGCGTTGACCGGAGCGTGAGGCGCTATCGCGTACGAGGCGCAGAGGCTGGGATTGACGTTGTGTCGCGGCGGCGAAAGCCGTTGCGTCGAGCTTTTGCACGGAGGATGGCTCATGGAGCTCAACGGTAAAACGGTGGTGGTGACCGGCGCGGGCCGCGGGCTGGGTCAGAAAATGGCGCAGATGATCGCCGCCAGGGGCGCACGGATTGCGGCGGCCGGCGTGAAGGAGGAGATGTTGCAGGAGACGGCGCGTTTGTGCCGCGAGGCCGGTGGGGAGGCCAGATGCTATCTGACCGACGTGGCCGACGAGGCGGCGGTGGAACGGCTGTTCGCCACGGTTGCCGACGAGTTCGGCGGTGTCGATGCGGTGGTCAACAATGCCGGAGTCAACCGCGATGCCCTCCTGGTCAAGGTCAAGGACGGCGAGATCGTCTCCAAGATGCCTCTGGAGAGCTGGGATGCGGTGATCAAGGTGGATCTGCGCGGGGTGTTCCTCTGCGCACGCGAGGCGGCCGTCAAGATGATCGAAAGCGGCCGGGGTGGGGTGATCGTCAATGTCTCGAGCATATCCCGCGCCGGGAATATCGGGCAGACCAACTATGCGGCCGCCAAGGCGGGCGTGGTGGCGATGACCGTGACCTGGGCCGAGGAGCTGGCACGCCATGGTATCCGGGTAGCCGCGATCGCCCCCGGTTTCTGCAATACGCGGATGGTCTCGGACATGCCCGCGAAGGTGCGCGAGAAAATCGAGGCGAAGACCCCGCTCGGGCGGTTGGCCGAGCCGAACGAGATAGGGCATTCCGTGGTCTATCTTCTTGAGAACGACTACTTCAATGGCCGCGTGCTCGAGGTGGACGGCGGGCTGCGATTGTAAGCGGTGTCGGTCGCCGCGGCATTGTCGCGATAAACGTGAACAACGAAAGGAGGCTAAGATGGCGAGTACTGACGATCTGCGAAAGGAGCTCGATAAGCTGAAGGCGGACATGGCGCGCTTGCGCTCGGATACGAGCGAGGTCAGCCGTACGCTTCGCGAAATCGGGGGCGATGAGTTGCGGGCATGGGGAGAGTCCGCGGAGCATGAGTTTCAGCGGCGCCGTCAGCGCCTGCGGCGCGGCATGGATGCGGGGCGCGAACGCGGCCGACGGGCCATGGAAGAGATGGAGGAGGAGGTGGGCGCGCATCCGTACGCCAGCGTTTTCGCGGCCCTGGGCGTCGGATTTATCCTGGCGAAGCTTCTCGATATCGTCACGCGTCGCTGACGCCCGGGTAAATGAAAAACGGGGACGGCCGAAAGCGCGAATGCGAATAACAGCGCGACGCTGACGGCCCCCGTGGCTCGTTCGCCGAACCCTTGAAGTCGGCGGGCACGTTCGACCTGCCCGGTTAGCCGCGCGGTGTGGCTTTTGGGTTAGAATTATCTAAAAACGGCGGGACATCGGAAGGGGGAAACAACCGGCCGGGAGCATTGACCCGTCGCCGTCGTGATGCGGCAATCGGTGCGTTTTCGCATCGCCGTCGCTCGCAAGCGGATACTGTGGCCATTTCCCTTGCCCTCAGGCCCCTTTTGGGACGAGGGGGAAACGGTCGTGATCGAAGGGGGCCCAATGAAGCGAGTCCGAAAACTCCCGTTCGCGGTGCGCAGGGAGGATCCCGTTTGGATACCCATGGCCGATGGGGTCGAGCTCGCGGCTCGCCTTTGGTTGCCGGAGACTGCCCGGGAGACCCCCGTTCCGGCCATACTGGAGTACATTCCGTATCGTCGTCGGGATGGCACCGCGGTTCGAGACGCCACGGTTCATCCCTATTTCGCCGGGCACGGCTATGCCAGCGTGCGGGTCGATCTGCGTGGCAGCGGAGACTCGGGCGGCGTGCTGCGCGACGAGTATTTGGAGCAGGAGCTCGCTGACGGCGAGGCGGTGCTGCGGTGGATCGCGGAGCAGCCCTGGTGTAACGGCTCGGTCGGGGTGATCGGAATCTCCTGGGGCGGTTTCAACGGTCTGCAACTTGCGGCCCGGCGGCCGCCGGAGCTCAAGGCGGTGGTCACCGTGTGCTCGACCGATGATCGCTACGCCGACGACGTGCATTACATGGGCGGCTGTCTGCTCGGCGACAATCTCTCCTGGGCCTCCACCATGTTTGCCTACAACTCCTTGCCTCCGGACCCGGAGGTGGTGGGAGAGCGCTGGCGGGAGATGTGGCTCGAGCGTCTGGAGGGCAATGACCCGTGGCTGGCCACCTGGCTCGAGCATCCGCATCGCGACGCTTACTGGGAGCACGGCTCCATTTGCGAGGATTTCGCGGCTATCGAGGCGCCGGTGCTGGCCGCGAGCGGCTGGGCCGACGGCTATTCGAACGCGGTATTTCGCCTGTTGACTCACCTCAAAGCCCCACGGCGGGGCTTGATCGGTCCATGGAGCCACAAGTACCCCCACATCGGGGAGCCCGGCCCGGCGATCGGTTTTCTGCAGGAGTGCCTGCGCTGGTGGGACCAGTGGCTTGCCGGCAAGGAAACCGGGGTCACCGAGGAGCCGATGCTGCGGGTGTGGATGCAGGACAGCGTGCCGCCGACCACAAGCTACGCGCACCGACCGGGTCGCTGGGTGGCCGAGCCTTTCTGGCCGTCGGATACGATCAGCACTTTGTCTCTGCCGCTGGCCCCCGGGCGGCTGGTCATGGCGGAAACCGAGCTGCCACTGCATGAATCCACGCTTACGGTGCAATCCCCGCTGACCTGCGGGTTGTTTGCGGGCAAGTGGTGCTCCTATGCCTCGGGACCCGATCTGGCGCACGATCAACGCGAGGAAGACGGCGGGGCGCTGACTTTCGACAGTCTGCCGCTCAATGAGCAGATCGAAATCCTCGGCGCGCCGGTGGTGGAGCTCGAACTCTCCGCCAATAAACCCGTGGCGATGATCGCTGCACGGCTCTCGGATGTGGCGCCGGATGACAAGGCGACCCGCGTCACCTACGGGCTTCTCAACCTTTGCCATCGGGACACTCACAAAGCGCCCGCGCCGCTCGAGCCGGGAGAGCGTTACCGGATTCGCCTTGAGCTTAACGATGTCGCGCAGGTCTTTCCTGCGGGCCATCGCCTGCGACTGTCGATCTCGACCTCCTATTGGCCGCTTGCCTGGCCGCCGCCGGAGCGGGTGCGGCTCACGCTCTACGACCGGCCGAGCAGTCTCGTCCTGCCGGTGCGGCCCCGCCGTGACGAGGACGAGCGGCTACGGGCCTTCGGCGAGGCGGAAGGGACGCCCCCGCTCATTTGCCAGATGGTCGAGCCCCCGCTTCATAACTGGTATGTGCATCGCGATCTCGCCGAGGATGTATCGACGCTGGAGGTGATCAACGACGACGGGGTCGTGCGCCTCAAGGACGTGGGTATGGACGTCCGGATCAAGGCCGAGGAACGCTACTCCTCGCGCGACGACGACTTCGACTCGATACGGGGCGAGACCCGTTGGGAGCGCGGGTTGCGCCGGGGTGACTGGTCGGTGCGAACCGTGACCTACACGTTGCTTACGTCGACAGCGGACGCCTTCGAGCTCCATGCCTACCTGGATGCCTTCGAGGGAGAACGTCGGATTTATTGCCGGTCCTGGACTTACACTATCCGACGTAACCTGGTTTAGGCACGCGAGCGACGCGCGTCCGAGTGGCCGGTTGCGCGGTTACAGTCGCAGACTCTTCGGGTCCACCTCGAGCAATGCGCTCGCGGCGCGGACCAGCGCGCGGGCGACCTGCTCCGTGGTGCTGAGCGATACCCACTCGTTGGCGGCATGCGCCTGTTCCAGGTCCCCCGGCCCGTACAGCACGGTAGGTGTCTCGGCGAGCCGAATCCAGGCGGACATGTCGCAGCCATAGGGCGCGGCGACGATTTTTGGAGACTCATTGAACACCGACTCGGCGGCATCGCACAGGCAGTCGACGAGCGGATGCTTGATGGAAGTCTGCGCCGAGCCGAAGCCGAGTGCCTTCCAATGCAGGACGGGCGGGTGGGCGCGTAACCATTCGTTTCCCTGAATGCTCTCGTGCAACGTCTGTTCGAAGCGCGCCTGCGCCTCGGGTATGGTCTCGTTCAAGGCGACCCCGACGCGCAGCTGAACCTCCAGGTGATCCATCACGCTCGATGACCAGCTGCCCCCTTGTATGACGCCCATGTTCGTCGCGTACGGCAAAGCGAGGTCGCACATTAAGGGGTGCTGCTCCGACTCGTTGAGCTTGAGTTCGGCTTGGCGCAGCAGTTGGTGAATGGTCAGGTAGTGGTCCAGCGCATTCTCCCCGGATAGGCGGTCGCTCGCGTGCGCGGAAAGACCCGGGACTTCGATGACGCAGGACATTGCTCCCGCATGGGCCACGACCAGCTCCGGCTGACCGCCTCGGCAGGTCGGCTCGGGGATGATCGCGGCATCGGCTTTCCAGCCGCGCCGGATGGCCGCCAACGTGCCGAGGCCGCTGTCCTCCTCGGCGGGTACCGCGACGAAAGCGACTCGACCGGGAAAGTCGCGCGGCCCGCTGGCAAAGGTCTCGAACGCCTCCAGCGCCGCCACGATGCCGCCCTTCATGTCGGCGGCGCCGCGCCCGTAGATCCGATCGCCATCGCGTGTGCCGGAGAAAGGGTCGAGCCGCCATTGGTTGTAGTCACCGGGCGGTACCACATCGATGTGGCCGGTGAACAAAACGGTGGGTCCGGGGCGCGCGCCGCGGATGATTCCCGCCACCACCGGTAACCATGCGCGTTCCACCTCGTGGCCGGGATAAGCCGGGTCGATGACCAGCTTGGCGATGCTGTCGTACCAGTAGTCCAGCTCGGCGCCACCGGCGCTGAGCCAGTCGGCGATTCGGCGCACGACGGCTTCCTCGTCGCCGGTGATGGAAGGCAGGCGGATGAGGTCCACCAGACGATCATGCACGCGCTGCGAGTCGATGAGTTTCGATCGATCCTTCACAAACAGATACCCTCGCTCGGCGGGACGGTGACAGAGTCGTTTATGAAATGACCGAGCGCAACCGGCGCGCTGGCGGGCTCTCGCGGTCGGTTTTCCGGTAGCCGGTCTGTCGCGTCAAGCCTCGCGGCGCCGGCACGACAGCCGTCACGATACGCCGTCATCCTTGCCGACGCCCGTGCGCTACTGCGCACCGACACCTTAGATGTGGTCCCGTGGAACCCGCAAACACCAGTCGTTCTCGAAAATCAGACGTTCGTGCTCACGTGCCTCGAGCCGCGCGCTGATATGAAAATCCCGGGCGTCGGCGCGCATTAGGATCCACATTCGCGAATGCGCGTGCCACTCACCGCGGCGAAAGCCCGCCGTTCGGCGTATTTCGCCGTGCACCGAGAGGGGATCGTCGTTGCGGGCCGAGTAGCGCTCTTGACCGGTCATCTCGACCTCGGTGCCCGTCGCTTCGATTCGGTAGATCCCATCCGAGTCGTTCACCTCGAGCGTGGAAGTATCGGTTTCGAGATCACGCTCGATGCGCCAGTCGTAATTGCCGGGTACTACGGCTGTCGTTTCGACCAATGGCGAGCCGGCCGGCCCCGGCAGATCGGGCAGCCGGGCATCCTCAGGACGGGGCTCGCGGACTGGCAGTGACAGGCTGCTGCCCGCCGTATACAGGCGCATGCGGACCAGTTCCGGCGGCGGCCAGGCCAAGGGCCAGTAAGATGTCGACAGCGCCAGGCGCACCCGGTGCCCGGCTGGAAAGCGCTGGGCGATATGCTTGAGTGATATCCGCACGCGGTAGCGCCGGCCCGGCTCCAGCGGTTGCGGAGACTGGTGGCCATCGCGGTGGGCGAGGTTCAGCAGCCCATAGCTCACGCGGCACACGCGCCCGTCGGGGTGCAGGTCGCCCAAGCGCACGGCCACCATTGCCAATGGCCGGTCAACGGCGATCTCCAGTTCTACGTGCGGCGCGCCGAGGATTTCCAGCGCTTGTTCCAGCGGTGCGCTGTCGAAGACGAGTGAGCCGGCATCGTCTTCGCGCTGATCGCCTGGCATATCCGGTCCGGCCGCATAGGAACACCATTTGCCTGCCATGAGCCCGGTGCGCAGAGGGGAGCGGATATCGAGCTCGCTGGCGGCGTGCTGCGTGCCAGGCGCCACCATCCCCCCGGCCACGAACGCCAGGCGTTGTGAGCGGATACGCGCGGAAGGCCAGCGATCTTCCACGACCCAGCGGCCCTGGCGTGTTCGGTAGCGGTGGGCCGGGGGTACGCTGTCCTGCATCCAGGCGCGCAGCATGGGTTCGTCCATGACGCCGGTCGGCTTCCCCTTTAGCCAATAATCCCACCAGCGCAGCGATTCCTGCAGAAAACCGATGGCAGGCCCGGCCTTGCCCAGGTGCGGATAGCGGTGGCTCCACGGACCCACCAGACCCTTGCGAGGGACGCGCAAATGCCTCAATAGGCGGAAGACGGCATTACAGTAGCCATCCGCCCAGCCACCGACGGCAAACACCGGACAGCGGATGGCGGAATACTCCTCGGCCACCGAGCCGTGTTTCCAGTAGTCGTCCCGCCGCTGATGGCGCGTCCATTCCTCCAGCCACAAACCGCTGCCCCGCAGGCGTTCGAGCCAGGCCACGCGCCACGCCTCGCCCACACACTCCGGATCCGGCGGGCAGGCGTTGTAGGCGAACATCACGCCCGCCCAAGAGAGATTATCCAGCAGCATGCACCCGCCCATGTAGTGCACGTCATCCGCATAGCGGTCGTCGGTGGAGCACACGGTGATGATCGTCTTCAACGACGGCGGCTGCAGGGCGGCGATCTGCAGCGCATTGAAACCACCCCAGGAGATGCCGAGCATGCCGATGCGCCCGTCGCACCAGGGCTGCCGGGCAATCCACTCGATGACCGCCACGCCGTCGGCAAGCTCTTGCGGCGTGTACTCATCGCTCAGCACGCCCTCCGAGTCACCGCTGCCGCGCAGATCCACGCGTACGGCCGCGTAACCGTGACCCGCGAGGTAGGGGTGGGTCACCGAATCCTCATAGGTTCGAAGATCGCGCTTGCGGTAAGGGATGTATTCGAGAATCGCCGGCACCGGCTCGCGTTCGGCCGACTGAGGCAACCAGATGCGGGCGGCCAGGCGAGTGCCGTCCGCACCGCGTACCCACACGTGGTGCATTTCCCGCACCGCGTGGGGGAATTCACGCACGGTTTGCATGTTGTCTTGGTTCTCCGGCCTCACTCGCGAACCTCAAAGCGCAGATTGCGTCGGCAGTAACGCCAGGTCTCGCGTAACGCCTGCGGGTCCTCGGCGCCCAAGTACGCGAGCGCGAGCACGTAGCTGTAACTGTCCTGGTGGGTGAGCTCCGATAAACGGGTGCCCGTTGTGACGTGGAGTTCGATTACCAGTCCTGGAATTTCCTGCTCCAGCGCGGCGATCTCGGCGGCGCTCGGCACGCGCGTGACGACGCCGTCGCGGTAGCGGCGCAGGAAACAGCAGGCCGCGTAACGGAAAGCACCGGCGCCGTGCGGCAGACGGGGGCGTCGTCCGAGCGCCACTTCGACCACCACCTCGTGGTTGGAGACGCCGTCCACCTTCTCGAAGAGCTCGCTGTGATGCTGAGCGATTCGCGGATTGACCTCCAATAGCCAGACGCGCTCGGCGTTTCGGTCGTAGAAAAACTCGATATTGAAAGCGCAGTCGTCGAAACCGATATGCGTCAGCAGCCGCTGCGCGATCGATGTCATATCGCGCGTCACCCGCTGCGGCAGTCGCGAGGGGTACTGGTAGCGCAGAAAGCTGGAGCGATTACGCGCCCGAATCGAATCGACGATGCCGTGTATGTGGACTTCGCCGGCGAGGACATAGCCTTCAAGCGTGCATTGACGCCCGCCGATCAGAGACTCGGCAAGGCAATGATTGGCATCGATACGGGCAATCTGCGGCGGCAGCTCGAGGTATTCGAGAATATGGTTGAATGGCTCCGAGAACACGGCGATTTTTTCCCGGATCATCCCGACCGCTTCGTGGAGTTGCTGGCGGTCGTGCACGCGGAAACCCAGGAAGGAGCCGGCCGATTTGACCGGCTTGATCCAGAAGGGGAATTCGAGTGAGATCTCTGCGATCGAGCGGTCATCGAACGGGTCGAAGGCTTCGAATCGCGGTATGTGCTCGGGGACGATCTCGCGCTGAACGACGCGGCTCCAATACTTGTGCTCGCATTTGAGCAGACTCTCCAGGGAGGCCGAGCGCAACCCGAAGCGCCGCGCCAGGATGGGCAGCATGGTGCTGACAGGGAAATCGACGTAGCCGATCACGGCATCCGGCCCCTGCGGGAACGCGGCGATTCGCTCGCCTGCGCGGCGCAGCAGCTCGGCAATCGGGAAATGCTCCGCTTCCAGGACCTCCTCGGGGGCGAGCACACCGTGGAAACGATACTCGCCGGCGCGCGGCAGCCGCTCGAGCTTGCGCCGATTGAACTCGTTGAGGCCCAGGACGAAGATTTCTTGCTTGCGCAAGCCCTTCACCGCCACCGTGTTCCACCGTTATGGAAGAATCGGTAACCGATTCGGCGAATGGAGTCAATATCTCTCGAAGCGGGGCGCCCGTCGGGTGATGCCCTTGTGTACGTCTCGGGCGGCGAGCCGCTTACGCTCGAATGCTTCGCCAGCCCGCCGCTGCTGTGGCCGGCGCGGACGCCTGGGGGTGGGATGACGCCCCCGGTAGCCTAGCGCCGCAGGGCCTGCAGGAACTCGGCGAGTGGGCGGGTGTTGAGCACGTCCGACGGCTCGATCCAGCCGCGTCGGGCCTGATCGACGCCGAAGCGGATCTTGGCCAGATCCGTCGTCGAGTGGGCATCGGAGGCGATCACGAGGGGCACGCCCATCTCCTTTGCCAGACGGCAATGCGTGTCCTTGAGATCCAGTCGGCTGGGCTGGGCGTTGACTTCCATGCACACGCCGCGTTCCCGGGCCGCCTCCAGCAACGCTTCGAGGTCGATATCCATGGGCTCGCGCTCGTCGATAAGGCGCCCGGTGGGGTGAGCAAGGATGTGCACGCGCCGCTGATCCATGGCGCGGCGCAGGCGGTCCATTTGCCGCCGGCGCGATAGCCGCAGCTGTGAGTGCACGGTCGCCACCACGATGTCCATGCGCTCCAATAGCGCATCCGGCACGTCGAGTCGGCCATCTTCGAGAATGTCGACCTCGCAGGAGGCGAGCAGCCGGATACCGGGCTGGCTCTCGTTGTAACGCTCGATGGCCTCGATGTGGCGGTTCAGCCGCTCGGGATCGAGACCGCGCGCCACCCGCGCCTGCTGTGAGTGATCGGTGATGGCGAGGTATTCGTAGCCGCGCGCATGGGCCGCCTCGGCCATGGCCGAAAGCGTCGCGCGCCCGTCGCTGGCCACGGTGTGGCTGTGCGTATCGCCGCGCAGGTCCGCGACCCGGATGAGCTGTGGCAGGCGGGCATTTTGCGCCGCTTCGATCTCGCCGTTGCCCTCACGCAGCTCCGCGGGGATCCAGGGCAGATCGACGGCGGCGAAGACCTCCTCCTCGCTTTGGCCGGCGATCGGGTCATCGCCCTGGAATACGCCGTACTCATTGATCTTGAGGCCGGCGGCAACGGCCAAGCGGCGGATTGCGATATTGTGCGCCTTGGAGCCGGTGAAATAGTGCAGCGCGGCGCCGAAGGCGCTCTCGCGGACCACGCGAACGTCCACCTGCAGGGCGCCGCTCAGGAACATCGTGGCGCGGGTCTTGCCCTGCGAGACCACGGATTCCACGCCGTGAAACGAGTGCAGCGCCTCCATGACGGGTGCGCTGCGCTGACAGGTCACCAGGATGTCCAGGTCGCCCACCGTTTCCTTGCGCCGGCGATAGCTGCCGGCCACGACGACGCGGTCGACGCCCTCGACCGCGGACAAGTGCTGCACCAAGGGATGCGCGCGGTCCTCGGCGATGTCCAGCCGGGTGCGCTTTCCTGACTCGCTGCGCTGCCCCAGCGCTTCGAGAATTTTCGCCTGCAGCTTTGTGCCGAACCCCTCGAGCGAGGCGAGGCGGTCTTGGCGGGCCGCGTCCTCCAGCTCGGAGGCGCTTGTGATCCCTAGCTCGTGGTAGAGCTGCTTGATCCGTTTGGGCCCCAGGCCCGGCAGCTCCATCAATTCGCTCAGGGCCACGGGCGTCTGTTGCGCGGCCTCGTCCAGGGCCGGCAGTCTCCCGGTGGTGACGATCGTGCGGATTTTCTCGGCGATGGCCGAGCCCACGCCCGGCAATTCGTCGAGCGGCTCGCCGGCTTCGATGCGATCGGCGAGCGCATGAGGGTAGCCGGAAATGACGCGGGCCGCGTTGCGATAGGCGCGAACCCGAAAGGGGTTCGCGCCCTCGATCTCCAATAGATCCGCCAGCTTGTCGAAGAAGCCGGCAATTTCCGTATTCGCTAGCGCCATGCCCGCTCCCGCGGTATCTCTCGGCGCTCGATCAGCCTCGGCCCATGGCCTCCAGCCGGCGGATACGCTCTTCGGTGGCCGGATGGGTGGCGAATAGCCGTGCCAGGTTCAGCCCGCCGAGCGGATTGACGATGAATAGATGCGCCGTGGCCGGGTGATCGGCCGCCGTCTTGATCGGCGCGCGTGTGTTGGCCTGCTCCAGCTTGCGCAGCGCGCTCGCCAGACCGCGCGGGTCTCCGGTGAGCTCCGCGCCGCCTTGATCGGCGCCGAACTCGCGGGAACGCGAGACCGCCATCTGGATCAGCACCGCGGCAAACGGTGCCAGAATCATCATCGCCAACGTGCCCAGCACACCGCCACCGCCCTCATTGTCGTTGCCTCTCAGCCCACCGAACAAGAGCAGCCACTGCGCCATATTGGCGAGCATGGTGATCGCGCCGGCCAGCGTCGCTGCGATGGCGCTCACCAGAGTATCGCGATGGCGCACGTGACTGAGCTCATGAGCCAATACGCCGGTGAGCTCCTCGCGATTCATGATGCGCATCAGCCCGGTTGTCGCCGCGATGGCGGCGTGCTCAGGATTGCGCCCGGTGGCGAAGGCGTTCGGGGTATCGCTCTCGACGATGTAAACCGCGGGCATGGGTATCCGAGCCCGTCGTGCCAGGTCTTCGACGACCGAGTAAAGCTCTGGCGCGTTGCTCGCTCCGACCGGCTGCGCCCGGTACATGCGCAACACCAGCTTGTCCGAGAACCAGTAGCTGCCGAAGTTCATCACCACGGCCAAGAGCAAAGCCACGACCATGCCGCCGTTGCCGCCCAGAGCCTTGCCGGCTATCAGCAGCAGTGCCGTGAGGCTTGCAAGCAAAACGGTGGTGCGCAGAGTGTTCATCGATCCTCCTCAAGGATGCTCAGGGTTTGACGAGATCATCCGCCACGCTCGTTGCGATCCCTGATATGGCACCGGCGCCCGCGCATCTCAAGCCCTGACCGGGCCGCAGGGCCGCCACGGCCCGACCGCGGATCAATCGATACCGCTTGGGCGTTCGGCGCGGGGTTCGACCAGGCAGGCCAGGGCGGTAAAACCGCTATCGGCAAGCGAGCTTGCGTCATCTAAGCTTGTCTAAGTAAGAAGGTCCCAGATAATTATATCAACAGGCCGACGGGAGGTTGGCAGTATGCAGCGCGTCGCTCAGTTTGACGTTGGCTACACCGGCTATCTGGATCACGAGCTGCGGGTGAGCGGGCCGTTGCCCGAGTTCGCCCGCGATCCCGCCCAGCTGATCGCGGCCTACCGCGCCATGACCAGTGCGCGCGCCTTCGACCGCAAGGCGATCAACCTGCAGCGCACGGGGCAGCTCGGGACATTCGCCTCGTGCCTCGGTGAGGAGGCGATCGCTGTCGGTGTCGGCTTGGCGATGCGTCCGGAAGACGTCTTGCTGCCCATGTACCGCCACCACGGCGCTTATCTCAGCCGCGGCGTGCGCATGGAAGAGCTACTGGCCTACTGGGGCGGCGACGAGCGCGGCATGGATTTCCAAAACGCCCGCGAGGACTTCCCGGTTGCCGTGCCGATCGCGACTCAGGCGCCGCACGCGGTCGGGGTGGCTTATGCCTTCAAGCTTCGCAAGGAGCCGCGTGTTGCCGTTTGCCTGCTCGGTGATGGCGCAACGTCGAAAGGCGATTTCTACGAGGCCATGAACGCGGCCGGGGTCTGGAAGTTGCCGGTGGTGTTTCTCGTATCCAATAACTTGTGGGCCATCTCGGTGCCGCGCGCGCTGCAGAGCGGGGCGCAAACGCTGGCGCAGAAAGCCATCGCGGCCGGCTTTGCCGGTGAACAGGTGGACGGCAACGACTACATCGCCGTGCGGGACCGTCTCGATCAGGCCCTGGAGCGCGCCCGCAGCGGTGCCGGCCCGAGTCTGATCGAGGCGCTCACCTATCGGATGGGGGATCATACGACGGCGGATGACTCGCGGCGCTACCGCAAAGCCGAGGAAGTCGAGGCATGGCGGCGCCGTGACCCCCTCGACCGATTGCGCGGCTATTTGCTGCAAAGCGGGGACTGGTCGGAGAAGGACGAAGAGGCGTTGCAGGCAGCCTGCCAAGAGGAGGCGGATCAGGCGGCGGAGGTCTATCTCGACCGGCCGCCGGCCTCGCCGGCGAGCATGTTCGATTACCTCTACGAGAGCCTGCCGCGCGCCTATGCCGAGCAACGGAACAGCCTGACCGGCTCCGAGGGATGATGAACAGGACAGGCTCGATTCACGTCCGGATCTGGGCACTTTCAAGCGCAGCCCAATTTGTCTTTTGCAACAGCAGGAAAGAATCCGGCCTGCGCCGCTCGCCCGACCCGGGATGAGGTCCCGCGGTTCGGCAACTAGGATGCACGGCAGTCGTCGAGGGGAGAGAGCAAGACATGGCTGAGATGACCTTGGTTGGGGGCGTGAATGCCGCGCTCGCCTATGAGATGGCTGCCGATGACCGGGTGCTGCTCCTCGGTGAGGACATCGGGGTCAATGGCGGGGTCTTCCGCGCCACGGAAGGGCTGCAGCAGCGATTCGGGTCCGAGCGGGTGATCGATACGCCGCTGGCGGAAGGGCTCATTGCCGGCATGGCCGTGGGGCTTGCCGCACAGGGACTGCGCCCGGTGGCCGAGATTCAGTTCATGGGTTTCAGCTATCCCACGCTCGATCAGCTGATCAGCCACGCCAGTCGGCTGCGCAATCGCACCCGTGGGCGTTTGAGCTGTCCGATGGTGATGCGGGCGCCGTTCGGCGGGGGCATTCACGCGCCTGAGCACCATTCCGAGAGCACCGAGGCGTTGTACGCGCACATTCCGGGGCTGCGCGTGGTGATCCCGTCTTCTCCGGCGCGGGCTTATGGACTGTTGCTCGCGGCGATTCGCGATCCCGATCCGGTGGTCTTTCTGGAGCCGAAGCGGATTTATCGGCTGACCAAGCAGGAAGTGGCCGATGACGGCGAAGCCTTGCCGTTGGATGTGTGCTTCGTGGTCCGGGACGGCACCGATATTACGCTGGTTACCTGGGGGGCGGCGATTCACGAGACCCTGCAGGCGGCCGAGCAGCTTGCCGCGCAGGGGGTGCGCGCCGAGGTCATCGATGTTGCCACGCTGCGGCCCCTCGATACCGAAACCCTATTGGAGTCGGTGGCGAAGACGGGGCGCTGCGTCATTATCCACGAGGCGCCACGCGCCGGCGGCTTCGGTGCCGAGATCGCGGCCGTCATCGCGGAACACGGCCTGCTCGATCTGCTGGCGCCGGTGGTCCGCGTCACGGGATACGACACGATCATGCCGTTGCTCAAGCTCGAGGCGCACTATCTGCTATCGGTCGAGCGCATCGTGGAAACGGTACAAAAGACACTGGAGTTCGCATGAGCACATTCACGCTGCCTGATCTGGGAGAAGGGCTTGCCGAGGCCGAGATCGTGGAGTGGTTCGTCGCGGTGGGGGAGAGGATCGAGCGGGATCAGCCGTTGGTCTCCGTGGAGACGGACAAGGCAATCGTGGAGATCCCGAGTCCGCAGACGGGGCGGATCGAGGAGCTTTTGGGCGATAGCGGCGACGTGATTCATGTCGGCGATCCGTTGGTGGTGTTCGGCGATAGCGACACGAAAGGCCAGGAAAAGCCGCAATCCACGGCGGCGCCGCGCGCCGCGCCGAGCGAGCCACGCGAGGCGGCACGCGACAGCACCACCGTCGTCGGCGAGGTGCGCAGCGGCAACGAGGTCATCGCGGAGGAGGCAGCCGAGGTGAGCCGGGGCATCCGCGCGACGCCGGCGGTGCGGGCCTTGGCACGGCGCCTGGACGTCGATTTGGCGGCCATCACGCCCACCGGTCCGGGCGATACCATCTCCCGTGACGACGTGCAACGCGCCGCCCAGACACTCGCCGATGCCGGGCCGCTGGAGCCGCTGCGGGGCGTCAGGCGGGCCATGGCTCGGACCATGACGCGAGCCCACGCCGAGGTCGTCCCGGTCACGGTGTCCGACGATGTCGACGTGGAAGGTTGGCCGCAGGGTACCGATATCACGCTGCGGCTGATACGCAGCATCGTGGCCGGCTGCCGGGCGGAGCCGAGCCTCAACGGCTGGTACGACGGCCACTCGATGGGCCGCCGGCTGCTGGAGAAGATCGATCTGGGCATCGCCGTCGACAGCGAGGACGGGCTGTTCGTTCCGGTATTGCGGGACGTGGGTAACCGGAATGCCGAGGATTTGCGCGGCGGTCTGGACGCGCTGGTCGCCGATGTCAAAGCACGCAGCATTCCACCCGCGGAGATGCGCGGCTACACGATTACGCTATCCAATTTCGGCACCATCGCCGGGCGCTATTCCGACCCGGTGGTCGTTCCCCCGACGGTGGCGATCATCGGCGCCGGAAAAATCCGCCCGCAGGTGGTCGCGGTGGACGGCAAGCCTGCTGTGCATCGGGTATTGCCGCTGTCGCTGTCGTTCGACCATCGCGCGGTCACGGGTGGCGAGGCCGCGCGTTTTCTGGGGGCGATGATGATCGATCTGGCACGGCCGAGCTGACTGCGCCGCACGGAACAGGGCGGCAACACCCACCCGGTCGAGGGGGGAATGTGCAACAAGGGTAAGCGGCGAAGCGAATAGAGAGGAGGGGGGCGACGACATCGAGCCGGCTCTCATCGTTTCATGGCACCTCGTGGCGCCGGCAGAGCACCAGTGGGAAACCGCGTTGGCTAACGGGAGGTCGAAAAGATGACCACATGGACCCCTGACCCGACATTCTATCCTTCGCCGCGCTTGGCGATGCAGGCCCCCCCAGAGACTCTCGCCTATGTGGCGCTGCTCGACGCCGCGGGTTCGAAACGCCCCGACGCGCTGGGCGTGGTGGATGTGGATCCCGGCTCCGCGAGCTACGCTCGGCTGATCGGTCAGGTGGACGTGCCGAACCGGGGGGATGAGCTCCACCACTTCGGTTGGAATGCCTGCAGCTCCTGTCTGTGTCCATATGCGCCCCATCCGCATATGGAGCGGCGCTACCTGATCGTGCCCGGCTTGCGCTCCTCGCGCATCCACGTGTTTGATATCAAGCCGGACCCTCGCCAGCCGCAACTCGTGAAGATCATCGAGCCCGAGGAACTCGCGGCCCGTACCGGCTATTCTCGGCCGCACACCACCCACTGCGGACCGGAGGGAATTTACGTAACGGCCCTCGGAAACGCCGAGGGCAAGGGGCCGGGCGGGATTTTTCTGATGGACCATGAGACGTTCGAGATCCGCGGCCGTTGGGAGGTGGATCGCGGACCGCAACATTTCGCCTACGATGCCTGGTGGCATCTGGGCTACGACACGCTGGTGACCAGCGAGTGGGGCACTCCGGATATGATCGAAGGGGGCTTGGTACCGGAGTTGCTGCTGCAAGGCGCGTATGGCCACCACTTGCATTTTTGGGACCTGCAGCGCCGGCGTCACCGCCAAGCGGTGGACTTGGGCGCGCAGCAGCAGATGGTACTGGAGCTCAGACCGGCTCATGACCCTACCCGCGCTTACGGATTCGCCGGGGTCGTACTCAGTCTGGAGGATCTCGCGGCCTCGGTGTGGCTTTGGTACAAACCGAGCGGCAACGGCGCATGGGAGGTACGCAAAGTCATCGAAATTCCAGCGGAGCCGGCGGCGGAGGAGCAGCTGCCGCCGCTGCTCAAGGCGTTCAAGGCGGTCCCGCCCTTGGTTACCGATATTGATCTCTCGCTTGATGATCGTTTCCTCTACGTCTCCTGCTGGGGTACGGGCGAACTACGACAGTACGAGGTCTCCGACCCCTTCCACCCGGTGCTGGCCGGCTCCTGTCGCCTGGGCGGCATTGTCTCGCGCGCGGCGCATCCGGCTTCGGGGGCGCTCGCAGGCGGTCCGCAGATGGTGGAGATCAGTCGCGATGGCCGCCGGGTTTATCTCACCAACTCCCTCTACCGCGCCTGGGACGATCAGTTCTATCCCGCGGGATTGGAAGGGTGGATGGTCAAGCTGGATGTGCAGCCCGAAGGGGGTATGCAGCCGGATCCGAATTTCTTCCTCGCCTTCGACCCGGCGCTGCGTCCGCATCAGGTTAGGCTCGAGGGGGGGGACGCCTCCTCGGATTCTTTCTGTTATCCGTAGCGCCTGTGGTCGCCGGCGTCGAGCTTGCGGGGCCGGTGGAATGCGGCCATGGCTGATACCTGGGCATGGATCGCGCTGATCGGTCTGGGCGCCTTTCACGGCATCAATCCCGCGATGGGCTGGCTTTTTGCGGTGGCTCTGGGGCTGCATCGCGGACAACGCCGGGCCGTGCAGTTGGCGCTGGTACCCTTGGCCCTGGGCCATGCCTTGGCGATCGGCGCGACGCTCGCCGTGGCGGCACTGCTCGGTCGCGCGCTCGATCCCGGGATCGTGGGAGCCGTTGCCGGCGCGCTGCTGATGGCCTGGGGCCTGTACCACTTCGTGCGCGGGCATCACCAGCGCGTGCGTGTGGGCATGCAAGCGGGTTTCGCCGGTCTCATGCTCTGGTCGTTTCTGATGGCCACGGCGCATGGTGCCGGCTTGATGCTCCTGCCCGTATTTTTCACCTGGGGGGCAGGGGCGCATGGCCATGCCGGCCTGTTTTCGGTGGTGACGCTGCCGCTGGCACTGGGCGCGGTTGCGGTGCACAGCCTGGCCATGTTGGGAGTCACCGGCGTGACCGCGGTAGCCGTTTACGAGTGGATCGGGCTTGCCGTGCTGCGACGTGGCTGGATCAACATGGACTGGCTGTGGTCGGCCGCGCTAATCAGCATGGGGGCAATGCTTTTCGCCGTGTTTTAGTCACGGCGAAGCGCGCTCCGCGCTCAAAGGGCAGGCGACACCTCGAAAGCCCTCCTGCATGTGCTTTTCCTTGGCGTGAGGCCGATTGGGCAGAGCCGCGGCCGCCGTCGACCGCAAAGCGGCTCATCGCCGCTCCTCCGCCGTCAGGATCTCGACCCGGATGTCGAGGCGTTCTCCCTGCGAGTGCGCGCTGCGGGTGCCGCGCACGATTCCCGAGCGATTGTGCGCGGCTGTTTCTCCGACCGCTCCGAGCGAAAGCCATTCTCCAGGGCGGCCGGAGACGGTGCTCACGATGCGGCGATGCGAAACCTCGCCGCCCGCTACCGTGCCGTCACTTTGTGCTACGCCGATATCAACGCTCACGCGCTCGCCGACGACATGAGCGGTAGCGTAAAATCCCTCGGGCCAGTATTGGAAGCGCCGCCGTTCCGTGTAGGCGGCGCCGTTTACGCCGAAGAGGGCGCTGCGGTTAATGATCGGCACGCTCCGCCCGCTATCGATGAAGGCCGGGCGGCCTTCAATGGTGGTGACTGTCTGAATCAGGCGAGCATCCTCCGCCGAGCCCGTGCGGTAGACCCTAGCGCCATCGCGTTGGACCTCGGCGCCGGCATCCGTAGCCAAAGCATCGCTTACACGACGCACGCTGATGCGCAGCGAGCGCGTCGGCACATCCAGCGTTCGAGCCATTTCCCGCAGCCGATTGACGCTTGCCGGCTCGCCGCGCAGGATCAATCGCGAACCGGCCGCCTTGACCACCACGCCTTCTTCGAGCGCCGTCAGAGCGGGCAGTAGATCCGCGGCGAGCCGGTGGTGCAGTTCCACCACTTGCAAATCCGCCGCCGCCACACCGCCGAGCAAGCTCAGCAGCATGGCCGCAACGCGCGAAAGCGAGCGCATCGGCCGCCTCAGAGATGGAGTCGGCGCAGCGCTGGGTCGGCTGTTGCCGCTTCCCATAGCGGGTCGAACTCCTGGATGAGCAACCGTGCCTGCAGCGGGTCATCCGGCTCGGCCGTCCCCTCGTAACGGTTCCAGTTCGGGCGGTGCACCACGGCCCGGCGATCCACCACCAAAAATGCATCCGAGCGCTCGCGCGCCGTTTCGGCGATACGGCGTATCTCGATGAAGGTGCTCAGCTGCCGGGCGAGCTCAATGAGGCGATGGCCCCGTGTAATGGCCGGGCCGGCATCGCGAGTGAGGATGTAAATGCCCGCGCGGCGCCCGGAGATGGCGAGTGCCCTGAGGGCATCCAAAAAGGGCTGATGATCGTAGAGGCGCGGCTCCAGGTCCGGGCTATAGAGGTGCACCTCGCGTCGGGCGGCGCACACGAAGGCGACGGCCACTTCCCGCGTCTCCTCGAGCGAGGCAAGTGTTTGTGGCGAGCCGAGCGTTGTCTCGTCCATGGCGACTCCAGGCGCCGCGCCATGCAGCGCCGATGAAACCGGCCCACAGGGTCCGAATTCGAACGCTTTGCGCTCTAGCCTCTCCTAAAGCGGCGGAGCATGCAAGCGCGGGGTGCCCGCGAGCGGCGGCCTGAGCCGGATCTGGGATCTGGTAATGGGGCTTGCCTCAGGAATACATGCCGCGCTCCTCGCATCGGCGAGGGTGAGGCGGGGTGGCGAGCGCGGTACGAGACCGGCAAATCCTTGATGGCGGACGCGCCCATTGCGCACGAAGCGGTGTGTCGCCAGCTGCGCCCCACGGAGCGAGTCATGGGCTTGAGAGCTGACGGGCGGCGCGCCGGAACGCCGCGATAATATCATCTTCGCGTGGATGCTGGCCCTCGCTCAACACCCGCGCGCCGGCCACCCAGACCTCGCGAATCAGCCCGCCGTCGCCGGCGAACAGCCAGCGGTTGAGCAGATGCTCCGTCGGGCAGCCGGTCAACAGGGGATGTTCGCCGTCCAATACAATCAGATCGGCGCGCCGTCCCACGGCGATGGCACCGATGGGTTGTCCGACGGCGCGGCTCCCCCCCTCGGCCGCGCTCGCATAAAGGTTCTCGCCTACGGAGCGTCGCTCGGGATGCCACAAACGATTGCGCCGCTCGGCGCGCAGGCGTTGACCGTATTCCAGCCAGCGCAACTCGTCGACGACGCTGATCGAGACTTGGCTGTCCGAGCCGATACCGAACCGCCCACCGGCACGCAGAAACGCCTCCGCTGGAAACACGCCGTCGCCGAGGTTGGCCTCCGTGGTCGGACACAGGCCGACGATCACACCCTGCCGGGCCAGGCGAGCGCACTCCGCGGCATCGACGTGCGTGGCATGGACGAGGCACCAGCGCTCGTCGGGCGCGAAGCGCTCGATGAGCCATTCCACCGGGCGCTGCCCGGACCAGGCGCGACAGGCCGCAACCTCCCGTCGCTGCTCGGCGATGTGCATGTGGATGATCGGGGTCTGCGACAGTGCTTGCACAATGCTGTGCATCTGGACCGCTGTGACGGCGCGCAGTGAGTGAAAAGCCGGGCCGAGGGCGGCGAGTGGCTGATTTGCGACGGCGTGCTCGAGCTCTTCGTATAGCCGCATGTAGCTTGTCACATCGTTCAGGAAGCGCCGCTGCGCCGCACTCGGTGGCTGGCCGCCGAAATCCGCGTAACTGTAGAGCACGGGCAGCAGGGTCAACCCAATGCCGACATCGGCGGCGGCGAGAATCCGCTTGCCGAGTTCCCCGCGGCTGGCATAAGCGTGCCCCCGCGGCGCGTGGTGCAGGTAGTGGAACTCGGCCACCGTGGTATAGCCACCGCGCAGCATTTCCAAGTAAGCGTAGCGGGTGATGGCTTCCAGTTGACCTGGCGTGAGCCGATTGACGAGCCGGTAGAGCGCCTCACGCCACGTCCAGAAGCTGTCATCATGGGGGCCGGCGATCTCCGTGAGGCCGGCCAGCACGCGCTGAAAGGCATGGGAGTGGACGTTCGCCATGCCCGCAAGCACCGGGCCGGGCAACCGCTGGGCGCCGTGCGATGCAGCGTCGCGCTCGATACGCTCAATGTGGCCGTTACCATCCAGACTCAGGCGAACACCCTCCGCCCAGCCGCTCGGCAACAGTACCCGCTCTGCATAAAGCGGTCGCATCGCTGCCTCGGTGCGCCAGCCCCCCGTTGCCCTGAGATGTGCCGCAATCGCCGCCCAGGACAGCGCTCGGCAGTCCAAGACCGGGCTACCACAGCGCTCGGGGCGAATCGTGGCTTTCCTGACTATAAAGAAAAGAAGGAGGGCACGACAGACCCCGCCGGTGCCAGGAGATGCATGATGAGCCTCACGCAAACCACCCGCCGCGATGATTCACGCTGTATCCGCGCCCCGCGCGGGCCGACTCTCACGGCCAAGTCGTGGCTCACGGAGGCGCCGCTGCGCATGTTGATGAACAATCTCGATCCGGAGAACGCGGAGAATCCGGCCGAGCTCGTCGTCTACGGCGGCATCGGTAAAGCGGCGCGCAACTGGGAATGCTACGATCGGATTGTCGCGACGTTGCGCCGCCTCGAAGCCGACGAGACGCTGCTGATCCAGTCCGGCAAGCCGGTGGGCGTGTTCGAGACCCACCCGGATGCGCCCCGCGTGCTGATCGCCAACTCC
>NZ_JBXWZQ010000090.1:0-4386 GCF_059432795.1 Nitrococcus sp.
CCGACGCCTCCAGCTCCGGATCGCCGTTGGCGTTCACGCCTTCGAGCTCGGCCTGTTCAGCCTCCAGCGTGAAGAGCACGGCGTCCTTCACAGTGTGGTCTTCGGAGGGAGCCTCACCCATCATCGCTCCTCAGGAGAGTTACGGAATAACCCACGACAACAGGCTAATGCCTGGCCTCGAAACAGCGCTCTGCGCCGCGCGCGCAGCCGCCCTGGGCGGGCCGCCTGCTCGTGGTGGGGGCCGATATTACTGACGGCGGCGCTCGTTTTAGCCGACGACATGCGCCGTAAACGGAACCGCGGCAACTCCTGCTAGCGTTAGCCATCGACCCAACGCCCTGCTTCAAAGGACGCTGAATAGCCGCCCTGCCGTTGGATTTCCCACGAGCTAATGCGCCGACCGTCGATTCCCGGCCGCTCGCCGGCATGCCCGCACGGTGCGCAGGTGGTGCCGGGACTCGGACTCGAACCGAGGGCCTATCGCTTACGAGGCGATTGCTCTACCGACTGAGCTATCCCGGCCTATGTAGTGACTGGGCAGTATATAAAACAAGCCCCCCACGCACAATCCGCGGCCAGGCAGCTCGCTGTGCCGGAGCATGGCCTGGATCACGGAACCGCCCGCCCGGCTGATTTACCGTTTGTCGGACCAATTGCGCAGCTCGTCACATAGCTCGTGCCTGGCGCACAGCGAGCCTCTATAAAAGGAACCCATGAAGCACTCAAAAGGATTCACACTCATCGAGCTCATGCTCACCCTGGCGGTAGTGGCCATATTGCTCACGATGGCGGTGCCCTCTTATCGCACCTTCGTGCAAGGCAACCGCGTGGCCTCCCAGGCCAACACCCTGCTCACGGCGCTGGCCTATACCCGCAGTGAAGCGGTCAAGCGCGCGGCGGTGATCTCCATTTGCCGCAGCAGCAACCAGAGCAGCTGCGGCGGCTCTTGGGCCGACGGTTGGATCGTGTTCAGCGATGTCGATCAAGACGGCGCGCTGGACGCCGGCACAGATACTCTGCTGCAGGCCGGCGACGGGCTCTCCGGGGGCTCGACGTTGACGGCCGGGAGCGGTTTCGTTCGCTATGCCGCCTCCGGCGCCGCCATGGACACCACCCAATTCACGCTCACCCCCGCGGACTGCCACGGGGAAATGCAACGCAGCATTCAGGTCACCGGCAGCGGCCAGGCCACTATCCAGACAGTCACCTGCCCGTGAGATCGCTCATGACGATGCTATCCGCCTCAACTTCACAGACTCCCGCCATGTCGGGTGCGCTCGGGTTCCCGCCGCATCGGCGGTGGCGGATCCCCGGCTGTTCGCGGGATCCAAGCGCTCACGGCAACGCCGGTGGGACAGCCAAGCCGCGTTTTTCCAGCCGCCACGGCGGCGGCTTCACGCTGCTGGAAGTGCTGGTTTCGCTGCTCATCCTCTCGGTCGGCCTGCTTGGAATCGCGGGACTGCAGCTCACTGGCCTGCGCAGCAACCAGAGCGCCTACGTACGCTCCCAGGCCACGATCCTTGCCTACGACATCCTGGATCGTATGCGCGCCAACCGGGCCGAGGCTCAGGCCGGCGGCTACAACATCACCATCGCAGCAACCGATGACTTGCCGTCGATGGGTGGCAGCTCAACCCAGGCGGCGCTCGACCTCCACCGCTGGGGCACCGATCTGCTCGCGATGCTGCCGGCGGCACAGACCAGCGTGAATGTAGCGGCCGACAATACCGTGACCGTGAGCATCGCCTGGGACGACTCGCGTGCCGATCGAGCGAGCGATCGCAGCGGCGCGCCGGTTACCGATCTCACGCAGTTTCAGTTCCAAACGGAGCTCTGAGCCCTATGATGCGCGCGCGACAATCCTTCCCTCGTTACACGGGCGGCTTTTCACTGGTCGAGATCATGGTGGCGCTCAGCCTGAGCCTGCTGCTGCTTGGCGCCGTGTTGCAGATTTTCATCAGTGCCAAGGCGTCCTACCGCATGAACTCGGGCCTTGCCCGGCTACAGGAGACCGGGCGCTTTGCCACCGAGATCCTCGCCGGCGATATCCGTATGGCGGGTTATCAGGGCTGCATGACGCTTGATCAGATCACCCCCAACGTGATCGTCAAGGACCCGCCGAGCGAGCTGCTACTCTACGACCCCGCCAATATCCTGCGGGGCGAAAACAACCTGGCCTCCGGCAACCCGCTGGGCGCGGTCACCGGAAGCGACACTCTGAGCATTCTGAGGGCCTCCCCCGTCGCGGCGCATCTGACCGGCAACATGACCGCCGACAACGCCAACATACAGGTCGACGCCAACCCCGCCGGATTCGAAGCGGGCGATATCCTCATGATCACCGATTGCGCCGACGCCGACATCTTCGTGTCGAGCAGCGTCTCCAACAGTACGGGCACCGTCACCATCGCCCACGCGAGCGACGTCAACACGACCAACCGTCTGTCGAAGGCCTATCAAAGCGACGCGCGGCTGATGGCGTTTGAATCCGCCACTTACTATGTCCGCGACACCAACCGCGACAACGAGGTCGGCGACCCGATCTACGGCCTTTATAGGCAACCGCTCACGGGCGCGGCGGTGGAGCTGGTCGCCGGCATCGAGGACATGCAGGTCCTCTACGGCGAGGACACGAATGCCGATGGCTCGGTTGACAGTTACGCCAACGCCGGCTCGGTCGCCGATTTCGCCAACGTGCTCAGCGTCCGTCTCGCCTTGCTGGTGAGCTCGGTGGCACCGTCCACCACGCAGGCAGATACTGGCACCTACGCGCTCGTCGACGAGACGGTGGACCCGGCGGACGGGCGGTATCTGCGCAAGGTATTCACGCTGACGGCGACCAGCCGCAACCGCGAGCTGCGCAGCATCGCGTTCAACTGATCCCCGGCGCGGATCGACACATTTTGGCAAAACTGCGTGACGGGAGAGGAGCAGACAATGCGGCGACGACGGTCTCAGAGCGGCTCAGTGCTGATTATCAGCCTGCTCTTCCTGCTGGTGCTGACGTTGATCGGCGTCAGCGCCATGCAGAGCACGTCCCTCGAGGAGAAGATGGCCGGCAACGCCCGCGGCGGCACCCTCGCCTTTCAAGCGGCGGAGGCGGCGTTGCGCAATGGCGAGACCTGGGTCATGGGCATCGATTTGTACAGCCCGCCGACGCCGGTGAGCACCTGCGCCTCCGCTCCCTGCGAGCTCTGGGAAGCCGAGCAGCCCGATGGCCACCCGGAGACGCAAGCCATGGCCTGGTGGCAGAACACGGGACGGGAATACGGTACCGCGGGCACCCAGGAATTCACCGCCTTGGCGAGCGATCCGCACTTTTTGGTCGAGTACCTGCGCTACGACCCGGCCGGCAGCGTCATCGACGCCAACGAGCGCGCGCGCCAGATCGGGCCGCATTTCTATCGGGTGAGCGCCGCGGGCTTCGGCCCGCAGACCAGCACCCAGCGGGTGCTTCAATCCACCGTGCGGAGCTGGAAAAACTAGTCGATCCGCCACGGCCACTCACCCGGGACCGGCACAAGGAAATCAAAGTCGAGGGAACGAGCCATGCAGCGCTTACAGGGGGTAAAGCGGCTAGGAGTATCGGGGCTTACGGCCGCGGCACTGATGCTGGGGGCACAGGGAGCGCCGCGCGCCGCACTGCTCGACTTGAGCAGCAAGCCGTTGTTTCTGAAAACCGGGGTCGCGCCGAATGTCGTAGTCACGCTCGATGACTCGGGCTCGATGGCGTGGTCGTTCATGCCCGATGAGATCTTCGGAACGATTTTTACCAAACGGGCGAAATCGGCCACCTTCAATCGCATATACTACGACCCCACCGTCGTCTACCAACCGCCGCTGGACGCGGATGGAAGTAGCCTGGGCGATGCGGACTTCAACAACGCTTGGACTGATGGCTTTGATCCAGATAATCGGGACAATAGTACGGTGGATCTTGGTAGCGATTTCCGCCCTACCTGGTATTACAGCTGGTCAGCGTATTACTACGCCGGCCCCGCAGAGCCCGCTTATTACTATAGCTTCGACACCGCACGGGCGGGCTCGGGAGGCTGTCCGAATCCCGCGAGCACAAACGATGACGATTGCTACACGAAAGTCGTGGTCTCCAGCAGCTCCGGCCCGCAGAATAGCGACGAGCGGCAAAACTTCGCCAACTGGTATAGCTACTACCGCACACGCATGATGGCCACGCTCGCCAGCGCCTCCCAGGCTTTCGCTGGACTCGGCTCCGATCCCCGGGTCGGCTGGCAGCAAATCAACTCTAACGACCTTCAAGGAGTGCGGCCATTCACGGGCGTGCATCGTGACGATTTCTACGATTGGCTGTTCCAGCTCTCACCCGACGGCGGCACCCCCCTGCGCTCGGCGCTGCAGCGCGCCGGT
>NZ_JBXWZQ010000091.1:0-26351 GCF_059432795.1 Nitrococcus sp.
GTTTTTTAGGTCAAAACCGTAGCCATATACCTGTCTGTTCTTATTATCGTTTATTATAATTGTGGCGCCTTCGATGTCGGCGCCGGCAAATAAGCCTTTCGATCTTTGTTGATAAGCGACAACTGAACCCGGTTTAATGAAAATCTCTTTATAGGCGGTTAATGTTCCGGCTGTGACTTCAATGTCGGCGCCTAACTCGACTTTTCCCTTCGCGAGCAAATTCAGGCCTTGGTCCATGAACAATAGGACAAGCTCCGTGGACTCTATTCCTACTTGAGGCCCGACACTCACAGTTGATAAGCTGAAGAAAACCGGCGCGGACCATTGATGTTCGTCGATTCTGCAGCTTACAATACCGTTGCCATAGCTGCCGGCCACCACCAACCCCAGCCTTAGTCGGCTTGGAACGACGGCGATACACCGACTGGCCCGAATAAGAATATCTGCAATATGGCGCTTGGAGCGCTGCTTCATTTCATCATCGAGGACTTGTGCAGCAGCTGTCGCTACTGCGTCGGCGTCAGGTTGACCGGTCTCGTTGCTGTCTGAATTTTGCTCAGGGCGGTGGTCTGTCATGGCAATTCCGGATACGGCCAACAGCACAATTAAGCATGCAATGGAAATGATCTTGTGCTGCATGGATTGCAATGCTCCCTTTGGATTTTTTGCATATGCTACACAACGGTCTGCGAAGGAACTCGCGAGCAAGTTGAATCGGTTGCTCGATCACGTTCGATGCCTCACGGTTTGGTCCGACGGGTGCGGGTTATTTTGATGGTGCTCGACACCAAGCCGATCGGGCGACGCACTGGCCGACGCGCAGTGTCTCCGAGGCTACAGGGATCGAAGAGCCAGGTTCATCGCTACGTTCAGCTCTTCGGCTTGCAACCCCACCGAACGAAATCATTTCAAGCTCTCCAATGACTCGTTTTCGTCGAGAAGGTGCGCGGCATCGTGGGGCCGTATCTGAATCCGCCGGAGAACGCGCTGGTGTTCTGCGCCGATGAGAAAAGCCAGGTGCAGGCACTCGAGCGCACCCAGCCCGTGCTCCCGATGGGCCTCGCCTACGTTGAAGGGATCACCCACGACTATGTCCGTCATGACACCATGACGCTTTTTGCCGCGCTCGGTACGGCTCGGGGGGAGGTGCTTGCCAAGTGCAAAAAGCGCCATCGCCATCAGGAGTTCCTAAGTTTCCTGCGCCACATCCAACCGAACGTCCCCAACCACCCCGATGTTCATCTGGTGCTTAATAACTACGCCACGCAAGCATCAAAAGGTGAAGAACTGGCTTACACGACGTCCCCGCTTCCGCGTGCACGTCACGCCGAACTACACTTCGTGGCTGAATCAGGTCGAGCGGCGATTCGGGCTTATCACCCAACAGGCGATTCGGCGAGCCTCCTATCGCATCGTGCACGAGCTCGTGAACAACATCGACCACTTCGTGGCTGGGTCTCTAGCTGGCCGCGGCCTGGCCGCGAAGAGCCCGCGCTGATCTATGGCTAACGCGTGCCGCGATATCATCCCAGTAACGACAAATCACCGCGAGCTTGTCAAACACCATACCAGCGGCTTCGATCTGCTGCGTGAGACGTTCCTCGGTGCTGGCGCCGATACTGGAATCGAAACAGACTCGCGAAGCAAGGCGCGCACCCGGGGCGATGCGCAGCGCTCCGGCCCACTGCCCATTGACCATACGAAGACGGACTGGTTGCCCAACATGGCAGCAAACGGCCGCATTGCTGCGATGAGCCGTGGCGGACTCCGGTAGGCACTCCGATATGTCGGTATTCAACCACTGATAAGCCGATGCCGCTTCGTCATAGGAAAGCAGGCGATTCCCGCGCTTGATCAGAAATGTGAATATCGTGGGAACAGCATCCCATGCGGAATCGTCGTGAATATCGCCACGCTGATAAGGAGGCGCCTCCACGAGTTCCACGTGCTCGCAACTTTGTATCTTTCGCCTGATTCGTTCCGCGAATCGCGCATACCATTGGCGGCGCGTATGCCGATCCACTGCAAAAAAGGCGCGCATCTCCCATAGCGCCGCACGCCAACGCAGGATCAGCCCGAAGTTCAGACCAGTTGAAAGGTGATCGGCCAAATGGCGCCATTCTTCGGGGATTTCATAACGTCCGCAGTAATGCGCTAAACCTGCTGCAAATGGTTCCGCTCTTTCCACTCGACGCGCAGCGGCTGGTGGAATTAGCAGAGCGCCCGAGAACGGTGGCCCGGTGAAGAACTTCGAGCCAGTAACGATAACGTAACATTCATTTCGCAGGTAACGGTGCAGATTTCTACGGCTCACGCGCATTTGTGCCGCATCGACAATGATGGATACTTTATCGACGTAACGGGCTCGCAGATCGACGACGAGGTCCATCTTCGGCGCGCCCAGTCCAGTCTTAGAGCTGTCGAGCAGATGAATAAGGACGGATTCGCCGCGCTCAATGCCCGCTTCCACCATCGACTGCAGATGAGTGGCTACCTCATCGTCAGGCAGCACATGCCCTGCGTCATTACGCAACTCGAGTTCCTGTACGCGCACACGTTCGCAATCCAGGCCATCGATCGCGCATCCGGGCTGCACCGCACCTCCGAGCGGAGTCGTGTGGTCGAAGTGCCGGCCCGCAGCGGCATGGCGGCTGCCGCTGCCAATCTCGCGAGGTGCGATCAGAATATTCAAAAGAGGGCCCTTGCTAGTATTGAACGCGCAGTGCACAGCGATCAGCTCGGCATCGGTTCCAGACGGAGAGAGTATGACCCGCACGCCGGGTACTTCTCCCAACTGCAGCGTCTCGGTCAATTCGTTCCGGATCCCTTTCATGGCTTCAGCGAATCCGGCTTCCAGCCGGCCCGCAGCGGCTGCGCTGAACAGTGCTTGGCGCTGGCGCTCAGCCGCCTGAAAGGCCAGATCAGAAATCGATGTGGCAGTGCAGGTAGAGAACGTCACAGCCCAGGGCCTCGGTAATGGGCTACAACCATACTTGTTCAGCCTGGAGTCGGCCTCCAGCAGAAGACGGGCGTCGCCCCCGAAAGTAAGCACGCGTTCGACCGGTTGGGCCAGCGTAAGCGCGTCTGCTACACGTCGGGCAATCGCTTCAAAATCGGCGGGGATAGAGGACAACCTTCTGTCGAGCGTGACGACCATTGGCCATGCGCCAATGAGACGCTCGGCCAGCGTTCGCGGAGAGACCCGCTCTCCGTGGGCCTGTTCGAGGGATGCGAAAACCTCGCGCAGTCGCGACGAACTGCGCTGCAGTACCCGTTGGCGATCATCGAATGGCATCTGTCGCCAGTAAGCATAAACGGTATGAAGAGCCAGCAGCGCAGCTGCCGCGGCCGCCGACTCGTCTTTGGCGCTCCGCAGCCAAGCTACGTGCTCCAGTCCGTGCCGCAGGTGAATCCGAGCGAGCGCGGCATCCTGCAGCAGGTCGATCCCGAGCGCAACGCGGCCGCCGTCGACCGCAAGATACACGGCACTGCTGCGAATCACGATCTCTACCTGCGGTAGCAGATGCGCAATCGTGGGATCCCCTATGACGGCGTCCAGCGCCATCCGTTGATGCTGATCGAGCGGCGTCTCCTGGGTATAGCGCGGCGTGCGTTTCAAGTCGCGATAGGCTTGGCGGATTTCGTTCACGACCTTACCCATTGGTTTTTCTCCCGCCCCGGGCAACGCGCAGCTTGAAGCGCGCCGCGGTTCATGTGTATCCATGATCGATCAACAATGCGCGCAGAGCGCCGCGATACAGTCCGGCATTGACCACCAACTGCGGTAAGCGCAGTCCGCCGATGATGTTGACCTCGAGAAGCACCGGGCCGCGATCCGTCAGCGCCACGTCCCATGCCTGCATTCTCAGCCCGGGTAGCGAGGCAGTTCCGCGCAGGCACAGATCCACTGCCTCCTCCCAATCCGGTAACGTGATGCCTACGAGTCGGCGACCGGTGTCCGGATGATCCGATACCACCCGACGAGCGAGTCCGAGTCCGGTGATGACTTCGCCCACTACGCCGCTGGAGGCATCCACGGGGGCGACCAGATTGCCTGGTTCCCAGTAGTTGTCGGCCATCGAGCGGCCTACCGCGATCTTCCATAGCGTGCTGATAAGCTTCGGCTCCGGATCGAGCACGGTAACCATCCGTACGCTACAGATCCTGCGTCCGCACAGGTCTTCGATTGAGGTATGAGGCTGCAGCAATTCCTGGAACAAGTAGCCTCCGGCCGACTTTGTGGCGGCTTGCGCCGCGAACTCCTCCACGGGAATCCTCGACCCGTTGACCAGCACCAGCTCGCCGGTAGCCGCATCCAGTTCCTTGACCGAATAAATGTCCTTGCCCCACATGCCCAATACCGGCTTTGCGATGAACGGATAGGAAACCTTGGAACGCAGGAATGCGGCGAGACTGGCGCCATCCCTCAGCGCCGGGAGCGATCCAAAAACGCGGACGGGATGAAAGAGCGCGTAGAGCTGCGGCGTTGGCAGTTGCATGGACAGGAACAGACCATGTGTCACCAGCTTGTCGTTGGCGATCGCATGCCACCGCCAGCTGCCGAATAGCTCCCACAGATCGTATTCCAGTTGCCGGCCGAGGAATTCACGCTTCTGTTCCCAGGTATAGCGCTGATCGTCGAATAGACAGTATTGGTAGTATTCATCCGGAGCCAGTCGGCCGCGACCTCGGCGCAGTGCCATGATTTCGGCGATTTGGCTCGTGATAGGCTTGCCGGATGCTTCCCGCGCCGCCTTGCCGTGCTCGCGAACCGCGCCCCGTATCACTTTCCAGTCAGCGACCAATGATCGAATACGATTCCTCAGCCTCCAGAACATGGTTCAGTTTCCGCCCACGCTGCTTGTGCGCGAATCTGTCAGATTCGCGCCAGGCGGGCCATCCGAGACATCGCAAAACCTGGACGAACGATAGCGGTTCCGCAATTGGACTATAGCCCGGTGGAGCTTATAGCCTGTCTTCGAGCTCCCTAGGCGAAGCGGCATCGGCGGTGTGAGCGGAATCTTAATTCCCGGCCGATCGGGAATCAGATTACCGGGCCAGAGTAGCCAGAGGTAGGCATAAACCCGGAGTATTCGCGAGCGGCGCGCGTTGCAGCGGGCGAGCGCATTGGAGAAGGCCTGCACGGCCTCCCGCAGGCGCTGCGGGAACATGGCGTCATTCGTATGAGTCGCCCATAGGGACGGAGGGATGGTCTTTTCTTGCTGACCGAATGCTTCACGTACAACGCTGGTGAAGCCCGCCAGTCGCCGCCGAGTGGGGCGATCATAGACGTTGTTCAACCGCCACGTTGCTGAGCTTATTGCCACATTGCCCCCCCGTTTTCCGGTCGCCAGGAATTCGGCTTCAGGACAATCGTCCCGATCCATATAGGAAGCGCGGTCGAGTATGGTGACGCTGAAGCTGAGCTGCTCCCCGATCGGGCAACCATCGCAATCCGAGTTGGACACCGCGTTGACTCCCTTTTTGGCCAAATGAGGCCGTCGAAAATGATTGTTTCTTGGCATCCGCACGCTGGCGTATAGGCATTATAAAACCGCTTTTTCGTCTTTTCCGTCCGAGGCACCCCACTCCCCGCGTCTATCCGAGCCTGCGTCGCGGTCGCGACGGATGGGCCTGTATGGGGGAGCTGAACGATAAGGCTGTCGCCACGTTCCAGCGCCACAGCCGGGACACACCGCACAACTGGTATTGCACAGAGCGGCCACGCTGACGTGCGCGGCCGCTGGCCAGTTCGATCACCGAGCCCTGGAACTACGACTGCACACGCGAGGAATCGATGTGAGTTGTGTTGCAGGAGCGGTAGACGAGCCCACCGGCTCTCCGGGGTTTTGAGAGATAGGGCCGTACCTTTTTGATCCGACGAGGCCGGACCGCTTCATTTTGGCACTTCAGTACGTTCTGCTCCAGTCGCCATACCTCCAGCTCGTCGTACAGCGATCGCTGCTCGTGCGGCATTCGGGTCAACTCTGTGAAGGGTTGCTGGTCGATCCGAAGTTGGTGCGGCTGGATAGTTCGCAGTGTTTCCAGAGCCGGCTCAGCGGCCATGCTCGGTCGCCCAATACCCAGCTTTACCCCCAATCACGTTGGAGGACCGGGGTCCGCGAGTCTGCCGGCCAGCATCCTGGGCGTCGAGGTTGGTGGCTATGGCATCGGCTGGTTCGATGAGCGCTTGGAGCTTATCGAGGGACGGATCGATCTTGATGGCCAGATGAGGCGCTCGTTTGAGGTAATGGGGCTGGACCCAGACATGTCCATTTGCTCTAATAGCCGGGCCATGACACGCCCCGATACTCAAGCCGATGGCGGCCGCCGAGGAATCCTCAGCCTGATCATGCATGCATGGGCGATGCTCGGTTTCGCCTGTGCGATGGCCATTATCGTGATGGTGGCTTTTGGCGTGCTGGGGACATGGGGACTCTACCTGGGCGGCGTGGCGCTGCTCGGAGGCCCGGCGGGATTTTTTTCCCTGACCCGGCGCGGGGCGCCGGTACGCGCGTTGCCCTTGTTGCTGCCCTTCGCCAGCATGCTTGTCGGCGCTCTCGGGTTATTGGTGTCGGGCTGGACGTTCATGATGCTAGCCCGGCATTGAAGCGCGCGCCTCCCTGAAGCCGAAATTGCCCTCGTCCGCCCGTCCGAGGTGTGTTGCCGCCGTTTCGTACACAGCATCGTTGGAGATGCCGGTCCCAGCACCCCACTTCGAGACGGATGAGCGGTTTCGCGCCGGCTCCGCCGCCGGAGCGGCGCCCATGCGGCGGAGGCGGATGGTATTTCACACGCGACAGACGTAGTAATCGTTGAATGCATCGTGGGGCAGGCGGTGTACCACGACGTCCTCGAAACCGGCGCGGCGCAGGTAATCCAGCGCCCGCTCCCGCCCCCACATGGTACCGAGGCCCTCGCCGCCCTGAGCGAGCGAGACGCTCATGCAATGCATGCAGGAGACGGCGTACAAAAACGTGCCCAGGGGATGGTCGCGATCGTCGTGATGGTGACTGGAGCCGTGAATGTCCTGGGCGAGATAGACGCCGTCCGGCGCAAGGCTACGCCGGATGCCCGTGAGCACGTTGAGTGGGCGCGCCTGATCGTGGATGGCATCGAAGGTCGCGACGAAATCGAACGCGCCTACTTCTGCCGTCTCGTCGAAGTCGCTGAGATCCCGCGCCTGAAAGCTCACGTTGGCAAGCCCCGCCGCTACGGCACGCTCGCTCGCCCACGTGACGGCCTCTGTCGAGAGGTCATAGCCCGTGAAGCGACTTTGCGGAAAGCGCTGCGCTAACTGCAATAGTGCCTTGCCCCGGCCGCAACCCGCGTCGAGTACGCGAATGCCCGTCTCCAGCCGTTCGGTCAGATCGGCGGCCAATGGCAGGATGGAATCGAAGAGCACCGGCAGCACGGTTTGACCGCTGTCCTCGGCCATGACCTCGTGAAAGCGGGCATAGCGCTCATATGGCACCCCGCCGCCGTTGTAAAAACATTGCAGGATTGCCTCCTCCACGCCAGCGAGCTGCGGGATAAACTGCGCGTAGACGGCGAGGTTGGCGGACCCGTGGTCGGTCAGCAATGCGGCATATTCGCCCGGCAGGCGGTATGTCGCCGCGCGTGGCTCGATCTCGATGACTCCGGCGGCCACCATCGCACCGAGCCATTCGCGCACGTAGCGCTCGTTGAGACCGGCACGCTCTGCGATCGCCTCGCTGCTCAGCCACGGGGCGCCGCTCAGGGTATTGAAAAGGCCGGTGCGGTGGCCGAGCGAGATCATCAGTAACAGCCCGCCCTCGTTCAAGGCATTGACGAGGCGTGCTTCGAAAGCCTCGGTGCGATCGGCGGCGGGAATCCGCTCGCCCGTCGTGCGCATTGGGTTCGTCATGTGAGCCTCCGTGGCCGGTTTGGGGTGATTGGCAGGGAAACGTTACGGCCGGCTCACTGCAAATGATAAAGTCATTTGGGACCGAAACCGGCCGAATCCGCCATGTCTCGAACCGACCGGCTGCTCGACGTTGCGCTCCTTGCCGTGCCGGAGGCCACCGCCTCCACGCTCTACGGCATGTACGACCTGCTCTGTTCGGCCGGCCGGGACTGGAGTTTGCTGATCGAGGGCACACCGGGTAAGCCGCGCATCCGTCCGACCATCGTGTCCGCCGACGGCGAGGGATTTCACGCCGCCAACGGCGCCTGGGTCGCGCCCCAGCGCGCGCTGTTACCGGAGCACGTCCCCGATGTGGTGTGCGTTCTCGAGGTGTTCGTCAGCCCCGGCGCCTGCCTTGTCGGACGTTATCCCATGGAATACGAGTGGCTGCGGCGCTGCTATTCTGCGGGCGCCACCCTGGCGGCGGCATGCACCGGCGCTCTGCTGCTTGCCGAGGCGGGTTTGTTGGACGGTCGTGACGCCACGACCCACTGGGGCTATTGTGACGCGCTGGCGAGCCGCTACCCCAAGGTTCGCGTTCACCCGGAACGTGCGCTGGTGATCACCGGCGAAGGGCAACGCATCATTATGGGCGGGGGCGGGACATCCTGGCTCGATGTGGGCTTGTTCGTCGTGGCGCGTTTTCTCGGAGTCGAGGAGGCGATGCGGCTCGCTCGGCTCCACCTGGTGGATTGGCACGAGGTCGGCCAGCAGCCCTTCGCTGCGCTCACCCGCAGCCGACAGGCCAGCGATGCGCTAATCGCCGAGTGCCAGGTATGGGCCGCTCAACACTACGACCGGAACAACCCGGTTGCGGAAATGGCGCGTCTTAGCGGGCTCGGGGCGCGCTCGCTCGCGAGGCGTTTCACGCGCGCCACGGGCATGTCACCGATGGAGTACGTCCAGACCCTGCGCCTGGAGGAGGCCAAACACCTCCTGGAAACCTCGGAGGAGCCGATCGAGGCCGTGGCGAATCTGGTGGGCTACGAGGATACGAGCTTTTTCGGCCGACTCTTTCGCCGCAAGGTGGGGCTGACGGCCGCGCAGTACCGGCGCCGCTTCCAGGCGCTGCGTCGCCGGCTCGAAGCGGGGGCCGTGTAAAGGGTTCGCCGGCGCACGCTCACGAGCTGCAGGAGAGCATGGAACAGCCCGCGCGCTCGCGCGCCCATTCCGGGCGCTTGGCGGCGAAGTGCTCCTTGTCCGGCTGCTCGTCATAGGGGCGACGCAACAGCTCCAAGAGTTCATGCAACAGCGAATAATCGCCCTGCTCACAGCGATCGATGGCGAGCTGGGCGAGGTAGTTGCGCAGCACGTACTTGGGGTTGGCGCGGTTCATGCCTGCCTGACGCTCGCGATCGCCACCCTCCTGCATGCTCACCCGTTCGAGGTAGCGGCGCAGCCAGGCGGTGGTGCGGGTCCTGTGCTCGGCGCTCAGGGCCTCGGGCGCATAATAGGCGGGCATGAGCGGTTCGAGCAGCGCCTCATCGCTCGCCTGCCGGTGTGCGGCATCGAGCCGGGCAAGATGGCGATGAAAAAGCGTCATGTCCGTCTCGACCAGCTGCATGACCTCCAGCAGTTCGGTGAACAGCGGCTTGTCTTGCGCGGGGTCGACGCGACTGAGCCCGAGCTTGCTCGCCATCATCGCCAGCCATGCGGGCTCGTATTCCTTGGCGTAATTCGCGATGGCCCGCTGCAGCGGATCGGTTTGGCCGACCACCGGGAGTATGGCGTTGGCGAGCTGAGTGAGATTCCACAGGGCTACCTGCGGTTGCTCGCCGAAGCGGTAGCGCCGGCCGACGGCGTCCGTCGTATTGGGTGTCCAGTCCGGGTCGTAGCCCTCCAGCCACCCATACGGGCCGTAGTCGATGGTTTGGCCGAGAATGGACATGTTGTCGGTGTTCATCACGCCATGCACGAAGCCGACCCGCATCCAATGCACGACCAGGGTCAGGGTGCGCCGGCAGACCTCTTCGAACCACGCGATGTAGGTCTTTTCGCCCGGTTCGCCGAGGTGGGGGAAATCGGTTCGGATCGTGTAGTCCATCAACTGGCGCAATAGCTTCGTGTCCTGATGCGAGGCCAGTATCTCGAAGTGACCGAAGCGCGTGAAGCTCGGTGCCACGCGACAGACGATGGCGCCCGGCTCGGGCGCCGGCCGCCCGTCGTAGAACATGTCCCGCATGACTTGTTCACCGCTTAGCACCAGGCTGAGCGCGCGGGTGGTGGGTACGCCCAGATGATGCATGGCCTCGCTGCACAGAAACTCCCGCAGCGACGAGCGCAGCACGGCAAAACCATCGGCCTGCCGAGAATAGGGGGTGGGGCCGGCCCCCTTGAGCTGCAGCACCCAGCGCTCACCGCGGGCGTTGACGATTTCGCCGAGATTGATAGCCCGCCCGTCGCCAAGCTGACCGGCCCAGGCGCCGAACTGGTGTCCGCCGTAACAGGTCGCGTGCGGGTCCATGCCTGGCAGCAGGCGGTTGCCGGCGAAGATATCGGTGAAGGCCTCACTTTGGCACTCGTTTTCCCCGAGATCGAGCAGCGCCGCCGTCTCAGGCGAGAAGGCCACCAGGCGCGGCGCGGCCACGGGCCGCGGCTGCACTCTAGAGTAGCAGGCACCGATTACCACGCGGCGCCGGTTGTGACTTTGCGGGTCCGCCGGCAGCTCACGGGTGAAGCGGTTGTCGAAGACAAGGCGTGTCAGTGTCGAGTCTTCCGGTTCGGTGTTCATGCAAGTGCGACCGATTGCGGGTGTTCAATGAAACAGTATGCCAGCCCCACGGGCCGGAAGCTTGTCTTGTGCTCGGCGCCGGTGATCTGTTGGATTTCAGAAGCAAGTACCGGGATGTTTGTTGTTTCCCGGAAAACACAGATCGGGGTGCCAACGCCTATTCTAAAGCCGTCTGTGCCGGGGAAACAAAAAATATCCTTTTGATAAACATGATCATAAAAATTAAATCGATTGTAATGAGCAAATTGGTATAGCTATTGCATTTTTCAAGGGCGAGAGAGCAAAGCAGCTCTCGAATAAAGGCTCAGTCAAGCAACAACCGAAACGATTTCCAGGAGAGCAAGAAAATGGCAAACCTCATGATATCTGACCTCAGCGCGACCGAGACTCTGGACCGGCAGGCGAGCCTGCGGGTGAAAGGCGGCTGGTACGGCGGTTACCTCAAGCGCTACCCTTTGTACCCGAGCCATATGACGAAGAAGGTTACCGAGCAGTTCCAGTCGGCTCATATCAACAACACGGCTGTGGGACTCGGCGGTCACAACACCTTCAATCTCAACGGGGCCATCGTCCAGACGCAAAGCGCCTGAGGCGCCCGAGCCAGCCAGAGCGAAGCGGCGGGGGCTATCCACTCCCGCCGCTTGCCCTCCCGCACATTGCCCGAGCCTGCGGCAGTTCGGGGGCAAGAAAAGGGTGGGCTTAGCAGCCTACTGAGAATGCCCGGAGGCCGGCGCGCGCGCGTCTGACGCTTGCGCCGAGTCTGCCTTCAGCACCATATATTCGCTGCGATTTCGACCCTGACTTTTCGCGCGATAAAGCGCCTTATCCGCGGCCTCAACGAGATCGCTGGTCGACAGCGTCGCCTTCGGCACGGTGCAGGCCAGACCGATGCTTACCGTTACGTATTTTGCGGCAGTCGAATCCTCGTGCGGGATCGCCAGATTCTCGATGGCTTCGCGTAATGTCTCCGCCGCCTGTCTTGCACCGTCGATTCCCACCAAAGAGAGCACGACGACGAATTCCTCACCCCCGTAGCGGGCCGCCAAGTCCCCGGCTCGCCGCGAGGTCGCCGCGATCTCGGCGGCAATTCTTTTCAAGCAGGCGTCCCCGGCTTGATGGCCGTATCGGTCGTTGTATCGCTTGAAGTGATCGATATCGATAAACAGCAACGCAATCCGAGCGTTGCTCCGCATCAATCGCCGCCATTGCTGGTCAAGAAATTCGTCGAAGTGCCGACGATTGGCCAGGCCGGTCAAGCTATCACGAATGGACAGTTCCCGGAGGTGGCCTTCCGCCCATTTTTGCTGGGTAACGTCCTGGCCATACGCATAAATGATGTCGCTCGCGGGAAGCGGGGTCAGGACGAAGGAGTAGACGGCGCCGTGATGCTCGATCTCCAGGGCTCGATGGCGGCCGTCACGGAAAATGCGCGCCGCCATATCACGCCACTCCAGCAACGCCAGGTCTCCGTTGGCATCCCGGAGGCGCTTGAGAAATGGCAATGCCGGCCTGTTCGCGTAGCCGATGGTCCAGGGCCTGTCTATGCGCAGCACCGGCATGGGGTTCTTATCCGGAAACATGGCCAGTGTCTCGATCTGTCTTGCCGTCCTGCGGCGCAGGGTCAGCAATCCGGCGAGTGTGGCGCCGGCAATGGCGACGGTGAGTACCAGCGCCGACACGAACAAATCGCGGGTGGCGTAATAGGTTGCAAGCGCTTCCTTCTCGTTGATCTCGGTCGTGAGCCCGATCCCGAGCTGCTCGTCCCACAGCCAGGCCCCGAGGACTCTCACGCCGCGGTAATCGCGATAGCCCGACGCCGAATGACCGGCTTGACGCGCAATCGCCGCGCGAACCATCTTCGTTACCGGGCGCTGCGCGAGCGGCACGCTCGGAGTCTCTCCTGCCGTCAGGTCGACCCCCGGATCGCGGATCGTCACATGGAGCACGCTCGAGGCGTTGTCGCGGATGAGGCCGATCTCTCGCAGTTGCTCGGTAAAGCGGCTCGCGGTGAGCATGCGTGCCTGCCGATCGAAGAAATAGGTCTCTCCGGACCGACCGATGCGCCCAATGTGAGCCACGTCACTGAAAGTATTGAGGGGGTCGATACGGATTATCAGCGCGGCGAGAACCGAACCATCGGCGCTGGTAATGGGCGCCGCGGCGAACATGGAGGGCCGCGAGGCGCCCGCTTGGCCATCACCATCGGAGCCCGGTTCAGGGGCAAGCGGCGGGACGATCACGGCATCGCCGTCAAAGAGGCGGGTCATAAGGTCCGGCCGCCGGCGAGCAATCAACTCCACCGCCCGTGAATCGGGTCGATTCGACGCGATGCGTCTCAGGCGCGGTTCGACGATGAAATAGGGCCAGTCGCCGTGGCCGCGCAAAATCTGCTTCAGCTGTTCTCGTACCGCGATACCCCCGGCAGGCGCCGCGCGCTGTGGCCGTCCCGGCGCAGCGCGCAGGATAGAGCTCACGAGCGCTTGCAACCCGTGGTCCTCCGTGATGTTCTGGAGCCGTTGCTTGCGCACGTTTACCCACATCCGCAACGTTTCATGGGTCGCCCCCAGGGTGGTATCGAGGCTTTGCACGAACTGCTCGCGCAGCGTGGACTCGAACCGCGTCACAATCACCGCGCCCCACGGCGCGCACGCCAGCAGGGGTAGGGCAACCAGCGCGACCGTCATGGCGTCGCGACGCCATGCGCGGCCTGCGCCGCCCGGGTGGCGCTGGTTCACTTGCTCATACGGATCCATGCAACATTCGCATCGCGATAACAATTTCGGCAAGCGACACTAGCGAGAGATCGTGCGATCAGCCGCCTGTGGGTCGCGGGCCAGTCTCGGCCACCGCGGCAAGGGTGCAAATCCGGGTGGCCGCTTGGCCAGCGCCGGGAAAAGTTACGCCACTTGCGCGAACCCTAGCACAGTTGGCGGTTTCGGCCTTGACCTGGATCAGGCGAGAGGCGGCCGCCTGAGAATCCATACCGCGCGCGTGACGCTGCGGGGGCCTAAATCACAGGTTTGCCGCGCAACGCCTTGATTCGACCGTGCTTGGCCTTCTTCTCCAGGCGCCTTTTGCGGGCGCTTCGCGTCGGCTTGGTCGGTACACGGGGCTTACGCGGTGCCATGACGCTGTGGATCAGATCCCGCAGGCGATTCAGGGCGTCTTCCCGGTTAGCCTCCTGGCTGCGCCGGCGCTGCGCCTTGATGACCAGGACGCCTTCCTTGCTGAGGCGTTGATCGCTCAGCGCTAATAGCCGTTCACGGTAGCGTTCCGGGAGGGATGAGGCGCGGACGTCAAAGCGCAGATGAATACCGCTGGCGACTTTGTTTACGTTTTGACCACCTGGGCCCTGAGCGCGGATCGCGCTGAACTCGAGCTCATGCTCGGGGATCTGTATTCGCGGCGAGATTCTCAGCATTTCGGTAGCCGGGCATCAGCCCATGACTTATATTGATTGCGTTTGACACGCGCGTGGCGCCGTGGGCCCTTGCTCGTTTCGAGCGGCGCGGCGATTCGCTGAGCGGTGTGTCAAGTGAATCTACAAAGGCGTAGGGCGCTCATCATAGCGTCGCCGCGCGCGGTCTCGTGCGTGCGAACCATCAGACGATCTCAGCGTTTACGGTGCCTATGGTAGCAGGCTTGCGCGAGCCGGGCAGGAAGCGGATGTTGGAAGAAATCAAGCGGCAATTGGTCGGCATACGGTTACGGCCTGATGCATTGGGTTCGGGAGGGTTACAGTTCAGGCGTCTGCTGGAGACGCTGCCGGTCGGGGCCTACATGTGCGACCCGCAGGGGCTGATCACCTATTTCAACCCGCGTGCGCTCGAGCTATGGGGCCGGGCGCCGAAGCTGAACGATCACGAGGACCGATTCTGCGGTTCTTTCAAGCTGCGCACGCCGAGCGGCACCTTGCTTTTTCACGAGCAGTGCTGGATGGCACGCGCGCTGCGCGAGAACTTGGAATACAACGGCCATGAGATCGTCATCGAACGTCCCGACGGTTCCCGCCGCAATGTGCTGGCTTATGCGAATCCCATCCGCGATGAATCGGCGAACCTGCTTGGGGCAGTGAATTTGCTGGTCGACATCAGTGAGCGGAGGCAAGCCGAGTTGGAACGCGAGCGGCTGCTGCTCGATCTGGACGCGGAGCGCACCCGGCTGAGCGAGCTTACCGCCAACCTGGAGGAGCGGGTATCGCAGCGCACGGCGCAGGTGCGCAATCTGGCGGCGGCACTCAATTTCTGCGAGCAGCGCGAGCGGGCGCGTATCGCGCAGGTTCTCCATGATGATCTCCAGCAACTGATGTGCAGCCAGCTCCTGCGGGTGGATGCCATACGCCGCGAGCTTCCGGATGAGCTGCAGAGCTCGCTCGCCGATGTGCTCGACGGCATGCGCGAGCAGATGCAACAGGCGATTCGCGTCTCGCGGATCCTGGTCACAGAGCTCAAGCCACCGGAGATGAAAACCAACCATTTGTCCGAGGCGCTATGGTGGCTCGCCGGGCACATGCGCGAGGCGCACGGTCTGCAAGTCAGATTTACGCCGCAGGAGGCTGGGGAGATCAACAACACCGAGACACGCGGCGTGCTCGTGCAGATGGTCAGCGAGCTCCTTTTCAATGTTGTCAAGCACGCCGAAACCAAAGAGGCCGAACTCGCTTTGTATCGCGAGAACGGCGAACTGGTACTGCGGGTCGAGGACCGGGGCCGGGGATTCGATGCGGGAACGCTGCTTGCCTCCGGCAAGGAAGGCGGTGGGTTCGGTTTGCGGGGCATATCCGACCGGCTGGTGATGATTGGCGGGCAATTGTCAATTGATTCGATACCGGGTGTCGGCACGCGCGTCGCCCTGCGCATTTGCGGCGAGAGCAGCGAGGTCGGCGAGCCGGCGAAGGTGGCGTCGGCGGGAGCTGGCGCAGCGCTACCGTAGCGCCTACCCGACGGCTTCGGTGCCCTTGAGGTGGCGACGGCCGCCGCCTGCGGGGATGAGAACCCGGTGGCAAGGCTCAAGCGGCCTCAGAGCGTTTCGGGCGCCCTCCCTTCACAGACCGGGGTCAGCTTCGCGTGAGTCCCTGAATGCCGGCGGATTATCGATCCGGCATGTTTCCCTATTTTTCCCTTGTTGGTTGTCTACACCTCGAGCGCCAACCTGATCGAGCGGCGCTTGGGTGCCCCGGCTCTGCTCCGGAATGGGCGTTGCGGACTTTGCTGGTGCGGACCGCTCGAGGGGAGGAATGCGTGCCACCATGGTATAGGGGCCCTCTTGGATGAGGAGCACGCGCCCGGAGCGTAGACGAGAGCTAATGGTGTTACCTTCTGGGCCGGCGATTGCGGGCTAAAGCGGGTTCCGCTATGGTCTAAATCGTTATGTCGGGTGAGAGCCGGTTTGCCCTGAGAGGGTGATCTATGTCCACGTTGAGGTTCCTTGTCGGGCTCGTCATCGTCCAGGGTGCGACAGCGATGCTCGTCGTCGCCGCCATGCAAACTCCGGCCGTCAACTGGGCGCTCTTCGCGGTGCTGGCGTTGATCGCAAGCTTTCTGACCGCCTTTTGGTTCGCGTCCATCGCCAATCATATAAAAAAGGATGCGCTCGCGCGCCTGAGGGAAGAATCGGTACGGGAGCGCGAGCAATTGCTGGTGTCCACTGAGAAAGAAAAAAACCGCGCATTTCAGCAAACTTATAAAGAATTCAACAAAGAGACGAGCCGCGCTCACGCCAAGGCGAATTTCAAGGTGGGGGCGGCGGTTGTCGGCGCCGTGGGCGTCGGTGTGGGACTGCTCTCGCTGCAGTTCGTGACCTTGGGCCTGCTGCCCTTGTTCGCAGCGGCGGGCGGGGTGGCAGGATACGGGTTACGCGCCCGCCAGGAGTCTCGGGTACGCAAAGGAAAATTGAAAGGCATTCTCCCCCGCCGCCGGCCAATGAAGTCAATCGAGTCGGAGGCTTCCGTGTCGATTGCCCCACCCAGAAAAGCTTCCCGGTAATGCGTTAAGCGCTACCAAGACGGCGAAGCGCTGCATTGCGGCGCGCCGAGGGAAGGTACTAATCTCGAAGCGGTGGCGTGCATCAACCTTTCTGCTCCCGTCGCTCTATCCCGTCGCCGGACTGCGCGGCGGTATCAGTCGGTCGGGCGTTCTCCTTGGTCTTTCGCGACCGCGCGCTGCGGCGCCCGCGTGTCCCCCTCGCAGTCCCGCCTGCGGAGGCGGTGGCCCCGTGGACTTCGGGGCTGGGACGGGCCAGCGCTTCACCTTGTTGTGCTTGGCGTTCCACGGCGATAGCCGCTGCCGCGGTGGGCGAAATCAGCCCCTCCTGCGCTGCATGTTCGGCCATGCTGAAGCTGTCCGCGGCCAGCACCAACGTGCTGCCGGCGGCGGCGACTTGCTCGGCGAGCTCTTCGATTTCCTGGGTACGGCGCGCGGCGCGCGTGATGGCGCGAATGTAGATCGCGTGTACCTTGCCGGGGTACTCCTGGATCACGCGGGCGTAGGTTTCCGGATCGTGCTGTCCGCTATCGCCGATCAATACGCATGGCAAGTCCTTGTACAACGTCAGCATGTGGCGGATCAAATCAAGCTTGTGTTCCTTGGCCCGGCGTGGCAGCGGACGTTGCACGGTCAGCCCCCACTCCCGCAGGAAGAGCAATGGGCCGCCGGGGATCTCATGGAGTTTGAAGAAGGCATCCAGCATTTCGTAGATGCTCCAGGGGCCGCGCGAGACGAACAGTAGGGGATTCGTCTCATGGCCCGAGACGCCCTGATGCAGCGCGCGGTAGAAGGCGGCGACGCCGGGGAAGATCACGCGGCTGGAGGCGTCCTGAATGAAAAGCCGCCACAGCATCATCACCCTGTTGGCGACGCCGGTGTACATCACCGTGTCGTCGATGTCGCTGATCACCACGAAGCGGGCCGAAGCCGGCGGGATGAACACCTCGGCTTGGCACTTGAGGCCGATAGCGGGTTCCAAGACCTCGATCTCGAGCGTGTGCCACAGACGCCCGGCGGCGGGTGCCGATCCCGGGGCCATCTGTATGCGGAAATAGCCGTCGCGGTCCGTCGTCGTTTGCGTTTCGTTGCCATAGAAACGTGCGGCAAGGCGTACCGCGGGCGCACCCCGGCGAGTGAAATGCTTGGCCGCGGCCAGAAAATCGTAGCCCAAACCACGTTTTGCCCGCAGGGCCTCTCCCAAACGGGATTGACGCAGCACGCGCCCGATGACGAAAATCTGCTCAGTCGAGCCGTAGCCCCGGTACGGATGTAATACCAGGCCACTCTTCTGTGCATCGACCCTTGCCGGCTTGCTGAGGACGCGTAGCGCGCGCCACAGCGCGTGGCGTTTACCGTGGCTCATAATCGCCGCTCAATCTCAAAGAACCCGAATCAGTGTACCAACTATATAGAGGGTCGGGGCGGAGCAGGGCAATCCACGTACGGATGGTGCGGCCTGTGGCGCCGCGGTAGGCGAGCGCGTTTGGAAGGGGAATACAGACGGCGATGCACCCGCGAAAGCACGAGCGTCATGGTGGCCGGCACGCGTCGTTGCTCGCTCTTCACCGATCCTATTACCTCAAAGCCACTCGGCGCGCCGGAACCGGTAGTAGAGATATCCGCAGACTGCGATGATGACGGCGAGCGCGACCGGATAGCCGTATTTCCAGTCCAGCTCGGGCATGGCCTTGAAGTTCATGCCCCAGATCCCGGCGAAGACCGTGGCGACCGCGAAGATGGCCGCCCAGGCGGCGAGCCGTTTGTTCACCTCGGATTCATCGATGGCGATCATCGACAGATTGACGTGAATGGCGGTTGTTATGGTCTCGCGAATGGTCTCGACGGTGGTATTGATGCGCTGGAGGTGGTCATAGACGTCCCGGAAGTATTCCTGCGTGTTGCTGCACAGGGAAGGTACACGTCCGCCGAACAGCCGCCCCGTTGCGTCGGTCAGCGGGACCACGGCATGCCTGAGCGCCATGGCCTTGCGCTTGAGGCGGTAGAGGCGCTGTATGCTGCTGCGCTCTGAACCCTTGGTGAGCATCTGCTCTTCGAGTGTCTCGAGCTCCGTCTCCAGCTCCTCGGCCACTGGGAAATAGCGATCGACTACCGCATCCATCAGCGCATAGAGCACGAAGGCGGAGCCGTGGCGCAACAGATGCGGCTCGCGCTCGCAACGGGCACGTACGCTGAGCAAGCTGTGTTGGCTGCGACTGCGCACCGAGACCACGTAATTCGCGCCGACGAACACGGCTATCTCACCTTTACACAGCTCGCCGTCGGCCAGCTCGATGGTATGCAGGACGACGAACAAGGAGTCGTCGTATTCCTCGATCTTGGGGCGCTGGTGACCGTGCTGGGCGTCCTCCACCGCCAGCTCGTGGAGTTGAAACTCCCGTTGCACCTGAGCCAGCTCGACGGCCTCGGCGTCGCGCAGCGCAACCCAGATGAAGCAACCCGGACGCTTGAGATACGCGCCGATCTCCGAGATCGGTATGTCGCGCAGCTTCTTACCTTCCTGATAAGCGACGCAGTTAACAAGCATGAGTCGACTCCGCAAAGCTCGGCTACGGCGCAGTCAAGTCTACCAGAGCCCCTGAGCAGTCAGCGCGGGCGCTAGCGTTGCGAAGCCCCTTGATCGCACTGCGGCGCCGGCCTGGCGTCGCTCGGCCGGTTTTGAGTCACTGCGGGAGAAAACTTGTCTCACACAGTAACGGCTCTCCGGCGGAAGGTGTTGCCGGCCCGACCGATACGTTTCGCCCGGCGCCAAGCGCCAGGGTCGGGTTAGGCCTCTTCCCGCGTGCTGGCCGGTGTCTCCCATCGACGAGTCTGCTGGAACAAGAGTATCGATGCCCTCGCCCGGTCGAACCCTAATATGCTCAAGCGAATTCTGATCGGACTCCTCGCCGTCGTCGGATTCATGGTCATCGCGGTGTTTGTCTTCGTCGCCGTCTTCGACTGGAATCGTCTGCGTGAGCCGATCGAGGAGGCGCTGAGCGCCGCCACCGGGCGCGAGGTGCGGATTAACGGCGCTATCGACGTGGAGTTAGGTTGGGTGTTGCGGCTTGTCGTGAACGACCTGGAGCTTGCCAATGCCGAGTGGGGCCAGCGGGCCAATATGGTGACGATCGATCGTACGCTGGTGGCAGTGGATGTGCTCTCGGTATTCGGTGAGCCCATCCGGTTGCCGCGGATTGAGCTCGAGGCGCCGCGTATCTTTCTACGCCGGCGCAGCGATGGGACGGCGAACTGGAACCTCGGCGGGCCCGCTGAAGAAATAGCCGCCCCGGAAGGGCGCGGCGAATTCCCGCGCATCGGCCGCCTGAGCATCAAAGGCGGCCTGCTCGACTATGCGGACGCGGCGGCCGGGATCGATATCCGGGCTGACGTCAACTCCGTGACCGGTGGCACCGGCGGCGAGTCGGTGGAGCTGAAGGGTTCCGGAACCGTGAAGAACCGTCCATTCGAGGTGTCTTTGACCGGCGGTTCGCTCACACAGCTTCATCGCAAAGACGTGCCTTATCCGGTTAACGGCCGGCTGCGGATCGGCGAGACGCGTGCGACTGTTTCCGGGGAGCTGCGCAATCCGCTCGAATTCGCCGCGTTTGACCTGCGCTTGAAGATCAGCGGCCAGAACGCCGCCGAGCTCTATCCGCTGACCGGCCTGGCCGCGCCCGCCACGCCGCCTTACCGCCTGCACGGGCGTCTGGACAAAAACGGTGATGTGTGGCGATTCCGCGAATTCGAGGGCCGGCTCGGCGACAGCGATCTAGCCGGTACGCTGCGCGCGGACCTCTCCGGCGAGCGTCCTCGGGTCACGGGTGATCTGCGCTCGCAGAAGCTCGATTTTGACGATCTCGGCGTGGCGGTGGGTGCGCCCTCGGCGACCGGCAAGGGCGAGACCGTGAATCCCACCCAGCGCCGACTCGCCGAGCGCTACGCCGAGCGCTACGCCGAGCAAAGGCGTGTCCTGCCGGACGCGCCTGTGGACTTGGCGCGGGTGCGGGCCATGGATGCCCACGTCAAATTCAGCGCGAGCGAAGTACTGGCGCCTGGCTGGCCGCTCGGGGATGTCGAGGTCACGCTGGACCTCGACAGAGGGGTGCTCGCCCTGTCGCCGGCGAAAATGGCGGCGGCGGGAGGGAAGATTGCTTCCGAAATCAGCATCGACGCCCGCCGCACGCCCGTTACCACCTATTGGAATATTCGCGTGAGCAGCTTCGATCTGGGGCAGGTCGCCGAGGGTATGGTGGGTGACGGCGAGGTGGTGGGGCGATTGCAATTCCAGACCACGGGTCAGTCCATCCGCGAGGCGTTGTCGACGGCGAACGGCGATGCCGCATTCGTCATCGACGACGGCTGGATGAACGCGCTCGCCATCGAGGCGCTCGGCCTCGATGTGCTGGAGACGCTGATGGTGCTCGACGTCGGTGAAAAGGAGCCGCCGACCAGGGTGCCGTTGCGTTGCACCGTGGCGGCATTCGGCATGGTCGATGGCCGCGTGCAGACCAGGGCGTTTCTTATCGACACGAGCGACAGCCTGATTACGGCGGACGGCGAGGTCAATTTCGGGACGGAGCGGTACCGGATGCAGCTGCTGGCCCATCCGAAAGATGTCGGCGTGCTTACCGCGCGTTCCCCGATCGAGGTGTCCGGGACGTTCCGCTCGTTCGATGTTGGGGTATCGGCTGGGGCACTCGCCGTGCGCGCGGGCACGGCGGCCGTGCTGGGGGCGGTTCTGACACCGGCGGCCTCGGCGCTTGCCTTCATGGAACCGGGGCTCGCCGAGAATGCGCCCTGCAAACGGCTGATCGACGAAGCGCGCGTCGGCAGCGCGGACTGACGGAGCGCCGTCGATGAGGCGATCACAACGACCCCTTCCGACGCTCAAGCGATGTGCCGCGCTGGCACTCGCGGCGCTTGTAATCGGCTGTAGCATCGGCCGGGAGGAGGAGCTTAGCGTAGAGGAGCAGATCGAGGGCGTCGGAGCGGGTGCCAAGGCCGATGGCCCCCACGTCGCGGGTGCCGCAATCAGCCGCGAGCTCGTCGGCATGGGCCGCGAGGCGCTGCAGGCGTGCGCCGGGGCACCGCACGAGCGCTTTGCCACGGACCCCTCGGTCGGCTTCGAGCAATGGGTCTATCAGACCGAGCCGGCGGCTCAGGGTGCCTCCGAGCGCTATTGCAAGGCGCTGTTCAGCCTGAACAAGGGCCGCGTCGCCAACGTCGTCTTCACCGGCCGTGACGGGACTCGCATCGAGGACATCTCGCAATGCTCGGCGCTGATCGATGCCTGTCGCCAGGGAGGGCGGAAGTGACCACGCGCCGTGGCGTTCAGCGGTCGGGCTTGTGCTCCCATTGCTTTTTGAGATCGGCGAATGGTTTGTAGGTGCCTCGCGAGACGTGCGAGCCCGCCCCCTTACCAGGGCTGCCCGACTGCAGCTGACGGCTGTGCTCGTTTTCGTGGCAGTAAACGCAGAGCAACTCCCAATTGCTGCCATCGGGCGGGTTGTTGTCGTGGTCATGATCTTTATGGTGCACCGTCAGCAGGGACAGATTGCTGCGGTCGAACTCGCGTGTGCAGCGCGCGCAGACCCACGCGAAGAGCTTCAGCGCCTGCGCGCGGTAGCCGCGTTCGCGCTGCGCGCGCTCACGCTGCGCCGCGGCCACGAGCCGGTCGAGCTTGGCGGCATCGGGAGGGGGTTTTTTCGGCATGTGGATGTCCTCAACCAAAGCCCACGGCACAACTCCGGTGCGTGCGGGAAGGAAGGCGCCTCGATCGTTGCGTTCCACTACCCTTTGGCCTTACGGATCCGTCGGGCCTTCCCCCTAGCCGTTTGACCGCGTTTCAACGCCCGCGTTGCACCTTCTGGCTCCCCCAGCGCACGATAAGATCATCGACGCTTGTCAGACCCTTGCTCGGCAGGGCGTGATTGAGCATCGCTCGGCCCGCCTCGCCGGTGAGGGCGTCGAGGCGATTCTCCCAAAGCACCTGATGGGCGTCGGGGCATTCGTGCCAATCGAACAGATGCACCGGACCAGCCTCGATAATCCCGCTCTCGACCAGCCGGCGCGCTTCCTCGGCTTCGGCGGAATTGCACAAGTGACTCCCCAGGATGCGGGCGCTCGGCATGAGGATGCGCCGCTCGCCGTGGCTTACCGCTGAGGCATGGAAGCTATACCGTCGTCCCGCCATATCCTCACAATAGACGATCCGGCCGGTATGAGGCCGTAGCAGCCGGGTGGAAACGTCGAGCGTGTCCTGCGCGGCCCGCTCGACAATGAGATCGGCCACGCAGTCGGAGGTGCCGGAGCACTTGAGCAACCGCGCGAGGGCCCGGGCCAGGGGCCTCACGGTGTGCTGTGTCAACGTGCGTGTCGCCTCGTTCTCCGCGCCGGCCGCGGTCCGCTCCGGCGCCGCATTGGGCGAGCGAAACGCGGGCTCGCGGCGTTCCAGTGTCTCGATGGAGAGGATGCCGGCAAGCCCATCTCCCAATCCCAGGGAGCGCAAACGCTCGCCCTGGCCGTCGGTGCGGGTCACCACGGCAACGCGCGCCCGAGTGGCGCGGAGGGCGTCCAGCAACTGTCGCCCCACGGGGTCGTCGTCCTTGGCGTCCGTGCCGTAATAGGCGACCACGGCCTCGCCCGGGCGGAGCCTGGCACGGCGCAGCATCTCTGCCGGGTCGGCCTTGCCCGGTTTGCCCAGGAACGTCAAGGGGCCGCTCGTCGATGCCTCTTGCACGGCGATCACGCCGCCCTCGGCGAGGGCTTGGAAGCTGCGGGGAAAGACATCCTCGTCGCCATGGGAGACGGCATAGTCGATCAACGCCTGGTCGTTTTGCGCGCGCACCGCCTCGCGCCAAGCCTCGCCCTGCGCTTGCCATTGCGCCCAGCGATCGGGATCGGCGGGCACCGGAGTGAAACCGCCGGCGAGGCGGTCCGCCGTGCGGTCGACGGCGCTCGCTCCGCGCTTGCGCGCGGTCGCGGCGTGTTCCTGGTTGCCTACGAGCGCCGTGGTCGCCACGCCGAAGGCGATGCCCAGATCGACCGCCCAGCGAGCGCTCTCGCGCGCCGGATCCTCCACGAGCATGCGCTTGCCGGAGCGGATCCCGAGGATGCTGAGAAGACAGCGATAGGCCGTGCCGGCGCCGAGTAGGAAACTGCCCGCCGCCTCGAGCGGCAATCCGGCGGGCAGCGCGAGACATTGCGGCCCTTGGACGCGCAGGAACTGCTGATGGGAGCCGTCGGGCGTATCATAGCCTTGGTGGACGAAGCGCGCCCGCATCGAGTCCGCACCCGCTTGCGGGTCGAGCAGCTCGAAGCGCCCGGGGTGGACGCTCACCACGTCACCGATGCGCAGGCGGCCCTCCGCCTGGACGCCTTCGCCCAGCTCGACCACCAGGCCGAGGCCGCCGGAGCCGGTGATGTGCTCGTCCTCATCGTGCAGTTCGAAGACGCAGCGCGGGCGGCCGGTAATGGCCGCGACATCGGTGCGCTCGATCGGCGAGGCGAGCACGTAGAGCAGCGCCTCGTTCGGTCCGGGCCGTTCGACTTCCACGACGATTTCTTTCTCTTTCTCCCGCGGCGCGCCGTGGTCGGCTTCGCCGGTGGCGGGATCCTTCGCCACCGCCCACGCGTACTGCATCTGCGGCAGCGGAGTCACTCCGGGCGCGAACGGGCTGCCGAGGGGCAGGAGCCAATATTCATCCTCCAGGCGTTTGAGCTCTTCGGCGCTGAATTGGGGGCGGCGGCGCAGCGGCAGCGGCGGAGAACGCTTTTCGAGGAACAAGCGTATGCCTTTCTTGCCGCCGTGCTCGGGGTCCATCACGAAGCGGGTGAAAGCGTCGACCTCGGCCGCCAGACCGGCTTCGATCCCCTCCTCGAGCCCCGTCTTGACCACCTCGATGATGGCTTCGGCGACCTTGCCGCGGCCCGCGTAGCGGGCCTGCGCCAGACATTGCTGCAGATACGGGTCCTGCTCGATCTCCGCCCAGTCCAGCACCTCGGATTCGTCCCACTGCGAGCGCTGCTGGCGGCGGAACCCCATCGCTTCGGTCACCGGGGTTTGGCTTCCACGGGCACATTGCGCGGCGAGCAACCGGGCCCGGCTGAGCACATCACTCGGACCGGCGACCACTTCGTCGAGCAAGCCGGCGTCCTTGGCGATATCGGCGCGGATCACGCGCCCGGAGAGCAGCCAGCCGAGCGCAACCGGGATGCTGGTCTGGGTGTCCGCAATCGCCGCTTCCAGCAGACGCGGCAGGCGCTGGGTGCCACCGAAGCCCGGTGGCAGAAACAGCCCGATCTCCGGCTGACCCATCCGCGTGCGCTCGTTGCCGATGCGGTAGTGGCAAGCCATGGCGAGCTCGCAGCCCCCGCCCAGCGCGACACCGTCGATGGCGGCAATCACCGGTTTGCGCATGGCCTCGATGCCGGCGAGGAGCGAGTGCGCCTTGGCGGCCAGTGCCCGCGCCTGAGCCGGCTCTTTGAGCGTCGTCAGCAGCTCGCGGATATCGGCGCCGGCGCAGAAGGCGCCCGGTTCGCGGGCGGTGAGAACGACGGCTCGGACCTCCTCGTGCGTTTCCAAGTGCTCGAGGGTCCGGGCGAGCGCGTCCAGGACCCGCTCCGAGAGGGCGTTCACGGGCGGGTGGTGAAGCAGCACGGTGGTGATCAATGCGCCCTGGCTCGCCGGCACGCGGTCGTAGCGGGCACGTATGTATTGCTCGTCCTCGAATACCGGCTGCGGCATAGGGCATCTCCTGAGGTTGATCTCGTGTGCTGCGCAGAGCACGGGCGCGAGCGAGCCACCGTGATGCCGGCGCTGTGCGCGCCGCCGTGGCCGCTTGATGCAACGGTGCTGGCCCGATCCTAACGCGTTAATGGCCGACTCAGAAGGGTGGAGTGGCGGCGAGCTGGCATAACGTCCGCGGCAGGCTCGCGATCAATGGCAAGGGCACTGAGGCGCGGGTTTGCCGCCACCTTCGCCGCTGGCCGTGAGGGCTGCGAGCACGATTGCAAGCGTCGGTGCGCTTTCGTAGGCTCGATGGCAATACACCGCGCCTGCGGCCGGTTGCCGCGCGCCGTCACGGGAGCGCACTGTACGATACTGATATGAACACCGATTCGGAGCCCAGCGCGGTCCGATTCCTCCGTGTGCACAAGCAATTCGCCGGGCACTGCCTGTTTCGCGAGCTCGATTTGGCGTTGCCGCCACAGCGCATTACGGCGGTGGTCGGTGCGAGCGGCTGCGGCAAATCCACGCTGCTGCAGCTCATCAATGGCCTGCTCAGACCGGATTCCGGGAAAGTGCTGGTGTTCGGCGAGGCGCTGGACTACGCTGATTTGCCGCGCTTGCGCCGGCGTATCGGCTATGCGGTGCAGCAGATCGGTCTGTTCCCGCACCTCACCGTGCGCGGCAATATGGCCATCCTTGGCGAGCGGGAGGGGTGGCCGTGCTCGCGGTTGCACGCTCGCATCGAGCAGCTGATGCAGATGATGGAATTGCCCCGGACGTTGCTTGGGCGGTATCCGCATGAGATTTCCGGCGGCCAGGCCCAGCGCGTCGGGTTGTGCCGGGCGATGATGCTCGAGCCCCCGTTATTGCTGCTCGATGAGGCGTTCTCCGCGGTCGACCCGATCACCCGCGCGGAAGTGCACGAGCGCTTCCAAGCATTGCAGCGCGCCGAGCCTCGTACCGTCGTCCTCGTCACCC